>JBGPSX010000119.1:0-9785 GCA_041490325.1 Bryobacteraceae bacterium
CCCACCAATGCGAGCAGCAGGTTTTCGATCCAAAGCTGTCTCTGAATCTGCCAGCGCGATGCGCCTAGAGCCATTCGAGTTGCCATCTCACCTCTGCGGCGCAGCATACGCACCAGGGTCAGGCCGGCCAGGTTCGCGCAAGCGATCAGCAGAATGAATCCCGCCGAAAGCATGAGAGCAAGCACCTGAGGCCGGAGCGTATCCGTTTCGCCTTTTTGCAAGGGCACGGAGTAATACGTCAACTGCCCGCCAGGATTGGCCTTCGCGAAACGTTGGACGCGCGGGGTTTGGGCCCACGCACGATTGATCTCGGCATTTGCCTGTTGCCACGTCGCGCCGTCGCGCAGCCGTATGATGGCTCCAAAGTTAGTTCCCTGGCCCTCGCCCTCGCGGCTCGCTTGGAGTGCCGTATACACATCCGCATTCAAAGGAGTGGTTACATTCTCGGGCAGCACGCCAATAATCGTGTACGGCCCGCCCTTCAGCAAAACGGCTTGTCCCAGGACATTCCGGTTCCCGTCAAAAGCCGTGCGCCATAAAGCGTAGCTCAGGAGGGCAGTCCTCGCGCCGTGCGGACGATCCTCATCCTCCGAAAAATTGCGACCGATGATGGGATGTAGCGCCAACACGTCGAAATAGTGCGCCGAGACCCGTCCCGCATGAAGATATTGCACATGCGAACCGGCTTGCAGGTTTACTCCCGAGGTCCTCGTGCCGGAAACAGCGGAATTCAGAGAGGGCACGTTGTCGCGCAGTAGCTCCCATTGCTCACCGTCAATATTCCTTCGCATATCAGAGGATTGAGCCCCTGTAGTCCGGGCATAGATTGTCCCCACGCGCTCCGGATGAGCGTAGGGGAGCGCTTTTAGCAGGAGCGCGTTCACAATCGAAAAGATGGCTGTGTTTGCCCCGATAGAAAGCGCCAGGGTCAGGATAACCATGCCGGTGAAGCCGGGGCTCCGCCTCAACTGACGAACAGCCAGCTTCAGAGATTGAACTAGACCTTCCATGGATCGCTCCCTTGTGGCCATCCAATTCGAGAATTGACGGCTAGAAGCTAATACGATGCGGGAACCAAAGAAGTTGGCAAAATGAGAAAAATGCATTGACAAGCATGGGTATGCGCTGTATCCTATGCATAGGATTGCGAGGTATAAGATTGAACTTCAAGGGAACGCTCCCCACCTTGATTCTGGAAGCATTGGTGCACGAGCCGAGCCACGGCTACCGTATTGCCCAACGGATCAAGGAACGCTCCCGGGGCGTATTGGATTTCAAGGAAGGCACTCTCTACCCCGCGCTTCACAAGCTGAAAAACGAAGGTCTGGTGGAGTCCTATGAGGGCATTGAAAAGGGCCGGCCGCGGCGCTACTATCGCATCACGGAATCTGGACTCGGGACGCTGACCAAGGATCGCGCCGAGTGGCGCGAACTTTCACGAGCAGTGACGACAATTCTGGGGGAGGCCTAAGCGAATGACTGCATTGGACAGTTGGTTGAAACAAGCAACGCGGCGTCTATCGACGGATTCGGCCACCCAGGTCCGAACCGAGATTCAGGAGCATTACGAATCCCAGCGAGAGGCTGCCATGAGCGGCGGCGCAACCGCCGAAGAAGCCGACCGGTTGGCTGTAACAGCCCTGGGCGATGCGAAGGCCGCGAACTGTCAATATCGCAACGTCCTGTTAACGTCCGCCGAAGCTAGGATGCTCCGCGAGGCCAACTGGGAAGCACGAGCCGTTTGCTCCAGCCCATGGCTGAAGTGGCTGCTTCCCGCAATACCTGTGGCTGCGCTATCGGCTGCGACAGCTTTCTTCCTTACCGGCGCAATCGAATTAGCGCGGGTGCTGCTCGTAGGCGGGATAACAATGGGTCTTTTGTTCGCAGCGCCATACCTGCCAATCTATACCCCCTCGCGCGGCCGTGTTTTCCGCAGTGTGAAGTGCGTGCTGCTGATTGGCACGCTCGTGCTGGCCTTCGGACCGAACGCGCTCCAATGGTCTTGGCTGCTGGCCTCATGCTTATGGCCGCTAGTCTGGATCGAATGGACACGTATTTCAATTCGGCGGAAACTGCCTGTCGCGGACTGGCCCAAGCAGTTGTACCTTTGACACGCCCGCTCAAGTCGACATATAAAGCCCCGTAATGCTATCATAAAAGCGAGGCAATAACCCCTCCCCCCTCCTTTATGGCCATCAAACCAGCGTTCGCGCCAGGCGCGCAGATCGAGCACAACAAGTACGGCCTGGGCTCGGTGTTGTCGTGCAACGAAGAGCACATCGTCATTAAATTTGACGAGCACGGCGAGAAAAAATTCGTACTTGCCATTGCCCTGCCCGCGCTCAAGAAGAGTGATCGGCAACCACCCGTCGAAAAACGCCGGTCTACCCGCAAGAAAGCCACGCCGGTAGCAGCCACTTAATCAATCCTGCGGTCATCTCTCTGAACTCACCAAAGCTGTGCCGGCCGTGAAAAGGAAAGCGCGCGCGGTTTGCAAGTTCCACTTGATTCCATCAGAATTATTGCATCGCACCCAGTAAAAGGCTAAGCAGTGGATCGAGATAGATGGAGTCTCGTCAAGCGGCTATTTGTCGATGCGCTGGACGTGTCTGCCGAGCGGCGGAGCGCCTATCTGGACGAATTGTGTGGCGATGATGCCGGCCTCAAAGAGGAAGTGGCATCTCTGCTGGCTTCGCACGAGAAACCTGAGGGTCCGCTGGATGCTCCCGTTTGGGAAGCCGTCGAACTACCGGAGGAATCTTGGCAAGGCCAACGTGTCGCTCAGTATGAAGTAGGCGAGGAGATCGGTCGCGGCGGGATGGGCGTCGTCCACGCGGCCAAGGATGTGGAACTGCGGCGGCAGGTCGCGCTCAAGTTTCTGTCGGACGACCTCGCCATGGACGGTGGGTTCCTGGAACGTTTCCGGCGCGAGGCCCGCGCTGCTTCCTCGCTCAATCATCCAAACGTCTGCACGATTTACGGGCTCGGTGACTCCACCGGACATCCCTACATCGCCATGGAGCTATTGCAAGGCCGCACGCTCAAACAGCGATTGACAGAGGGACCCTGTTCGCAGCCGGAACTCACGGAATGGGCCATTCAAGCCGCCGAGGGTCTGGTTGCCGCGCATTCGGCCGGAATTGTACATCGCGACATCAAACCCGCCAACATCTTTCTGACTGCGCAGGGCCTGGTCAAGGTGCTCGACTTTGGCTTGGCCAAGGTAGACCAGGAAACCGGCCCCTATTCCCGCGGCGATGACCTCACCAAACCAGGGCTCGCCGTCGGGACCATCGCGTACATGTCGCCCGAACAGGCCCGCGGCGAAACGCTGGATGCGCGAACCGACTTGTTCAGCTTCGGAGCCGTGCTCTATGAAATGGCGACGGGCCAGCAGCCGTTCACAGGCGCTACCGCCGCCCTGGTCCTCGACGCCATCCTCAACCGGACTCCGGTTCCTCCAGCCGGGAAAAATCCAGCGATCCCCGCCGCTCTCGAAGGCATCATACAAAAGGCGCTCGAGAAGGATCGGGATGTCCGTTATCAAAGCGCAGCCGATCTCTGCGCCGATCTCAAAAGGCTCCGGCGCGATTCGGATCCCGCGATAGCTGCGATCCGCGATGGAAAATCGGCGACAACACGCCGGCGGTTTCCCTTGCGAATCGCCGTCGCGACATTGGGCCTGTTGCTCGCGATCGCCGGCCTGCTCTATTGGCGCACCCGGGCACAAGCGCCGCTGTCCTCGCTCGCGGTCCTTCCCCTCGCCAATAGCGCTTCCGATCCGGCAGCCGAATATCTGATCGATGGCGTGTCGGAGAGTCTGATGCAGCGGCTCTCGCAACTTCCCCGCCTGCGCGTGATGGCGCGATCCACCGTCTTCGGCTATAAGGGCAAGACCGTCGACCCCAGGCGCGTCGGCCGCGATCTTCGTGTCCAGGCCGTGCTCACTGGCAGCGTGCGCGAACACGGCGACGAAATGGTGATCCAGGCCGAGTTGGTGAATGTATCGGACGGCTCGCGATTGTGGGGCGCGCAGTACCAGCGAAAAAGGTCCGATCTCCAGGCGGTGCAGGAAGAGATCGCTGCGCAGATCGCCTACGGCCTGCGGTTGGAGCTGAGTGACGCCGAGCAAAAGAGACTGAAGCGCCGCGATAGCGCAAGCTCGGCAGCCTATCAACTGTATTTGCAGGGCCGATACTTCTGGAGCAAGCGCAACGCCGCGGGAATCCAGAAGGCCATCGACCTTTTTCAGCAGGCAGTCCGGATGGATCCCAAGTTCGCTCTCGCACACGTTGGACTAGCGGATTGCTACATCGTCCTCAACGGCTACGGCCTCATGGAGGAAAACGAGGCTGCCGCGAACGGCGAAGCTGCTGCCCGGATGGCCTTGAGTATCGACCCGGCGCTGTCGGAGGCGCATACGTCACTCGCTTTCATCGTTGGAATGCATCGTTGGAAATTCAAAGAGGCCGAGACCGAATACAAGAAGGCTATTGAGCTGAATCCTTCCTACGCCACTGCGCACCAGTGGTACAGCCTGCATTTGTGCGCCATGCGCAGGCCGCGTGAAGCCTTGGTCGAGATTCGGCGAGCTCTCGATCTCGACCCGGTCTCGCTGATTATCCGCTCCGACTATGCGCTCGTGCTGCTGTTTGCCAAGGAGTACGATCAGGCGGTTCGAGAATGCGCCAGAACGCTCGAAATGGACCCGGCATTTACCACCGCGCATTGGTATCTGGGTCAGGTCTACACGTACAAGGGCGAGTATGACAAGGCCGTCGATGAGTTGCAGCGTGGCGCTAGCTCAACCTTCGGCGAGGCTTCCGTGGCTCATAAAGTTGGCGTTGCCTACGCGCGCTGGGGCAAGCATAAGGAGGCGCTTGAGAACGTAGAAACGCTGAAGCGCCTTTCAGCGAACAGCATCGATGCACAATGCAATCTTGCGTCGATCTACGCAGCATCGGGCGACAAGAAACAAGCATTGGCCGCCTTGGAACAAGCTCTCCAGGCGCGCGCCGGTTGCCTGGTCTGGATTCATGGCAGCCCCGATCTCGAGAGTCTCCAGACTGATCCGCAGTTTCTCGCGATCGAAGAGCGCGTCGGCTTCTATCGGTAAATCACTGAGATTTTGGCGCCAGTTCGCGTTGCAACCAGGCACGCGCGATTGTCCAGTCGCGCTTCACCGTGGCCGGCGAAATCTGCAGCGCTTCGGCCGTTTCTTCGATCGACAACCCGCCGAAGAAACGCATCTCCACGATGCGAGCCTGGCGCGAGTCCAGCTTGCTGAGATTCTGCAGCGCGTCGTCGAGTTCAACCAGATCGAGCGCCGGCTCTGCGGTGGCAGCCAGGTCCGCGGCCACGGAAATCTTGCAGGCGTCGCCACCCCGCTTCAGCCGATTGCGTCGCCGCGCATGGTCGACCAGAATGTTCCGAATCATTTGCGAGGCGAGCCCGAAAAACTGAGCGCGGCTCTGCCATTCCACTTGCCGTTGATCCACCAGCCGAAGGTACGCTTCGTGAACCACGGCCGTGCCTTCGAGTGAATGATCGGGCCGCTCGCGGCGCAAGTAAGACCGCGCCAGTCGCCGCAGCTCGTCATACACAATTGGCATGAGTTGATCCAGAGCGGCCTGGTCGCCGTGGCTCCAGGCGACCAAAAGTTGGGTGAGATCCTGGGGCACAAAGCCTTTGTCTGCTGGTAGATACAAGTATATCTAATCGCTGTGAGCCTATTCGTCGCGTGGAATCGCTTGTACTTGCAGAGGAACAGTTCATGAAAAAAAGCAGCATCTCTTCATGGGTCGTGCGCGCCGGAGTGACGGCCGCAATCGGCATCGCACTATCTACTTCAGCTTACGCGTCGACGACGCTCAGCGGTCTGAAGCTATTCTCGACTGACGCCACCGGACGTGATTCTGGTATCGGGAGCCAGGTTTGGGCAACGCCGTCGGGCGGAGGGCCCAGCAAGCTGTGGGTGATTCGCGGCACACCGGATGATGCATTTCTCAACGGTCCCTCGAACGCAGCGGCGGCCATCAACATTCCGCTGACCAACGGCCGGCATACCTTCACGATTTATGGTGCGCCCGGGGCCGAGAAAGACTTCTTCGGCCTCAATCTGTTTTTCAACGGCGCCAGTACCAAGCCGAACATTTCGATTTTCGCCGCGCCGCATCGAAATGCATCCGCGCCGCCGCCGGCCTTCTCCGCGGATGGCGCCATGACGCAGCAACTCAACACTTCGACGCTGGTGGCTGGCGCCAACACCATGACGTTCGTGGATGGCCCGGTCACGGTCAAGCTGGTCAGTTATTTTTGGGCTTTGCCCACCGTGTTCAACCGAGACCGTGTGGGCCGCCAGCAGACCGGCGCGGACGGCGCTGCGGATTTCATCGGTCAATTCGAGCTTGAAATCTCAGGCGCAGTCCGAACTCCGCAGATCTCAAACGGCGGAGTTGTGAACGGCGCCAGTTTCGCCACCAAAGTCGCTCCCGGTTCGTTGATCACGATTTTTGGAATTGAACTTTCGTCGGGCGCCAGCGGAGCGTCGGCTGTTCCTCTGCCCACTTCATTGCTCGACACCGCCGTCACCGTTGCAGGCAAACCGATGCCGTTGACCTACGTGAGCGCAACGCAAATCAACGCTCAGTTGCCCTATGACACGCCGCTCGGGATGCAGGCTGTTGTGGTGAAGTCGGACGGCGCGTCCAGTTCGCCCATCATGGTGAATGTCGCCGCTGTGGCGCCCGGGATTTTCCAGTTCGGCGCCAACCGCGCCGTCGTGCAGAATGACGACTACAGCGTAAACAACACCGGCAATGGCGCCAAAGCTGGGAGTTACATCATCGCCTATCTCACGGGCGGCGGCGAGCTCGACAACCCGGTTCCAACCGGTGAGCCGGCCGGCGCGGATCCATTATCGCGACTGCGCTATCAGGTATCGGCGGCCGTCGGCGGAAAGCAGGCGGTCGTGGCTTTCGCAGGAATGACGCCCAGCTTTATCGGCTTGGTGCAAGTGAATCTGCAAATCCCCAACGTTGTACCGGATACTTATCCGCTGATTGTGTCCGTGGATGGAGTGCCCAGTAACGCAGCGCTAGTGACAGTGAAGTAATTGGGCCACCGCTCCCTTCGGTCACGGCTCAGCTAGGGATTACAGCCGCTGGCTGAGCCGTGACTAAAAGGAGCGGTCCCAAAAAAAGCCTGCTAAACTCATCTCTCGAATGATGGCAACAACGCGGCGCCGGGCCTTGAAAATGGGCTCGGCGCTTTTCGCTGCGCCCTTCTTCAATCGTGGCCGCTTTCAGTTGTTCGGCCAAAACTCACCCGAGTATTCCGAGCGCGCCGTGCGCCTGGTACGCGAATCGGTAGTGATCGATCTCCTCAACCAGTTCCTTTACCGCCGGGATCAGCAGAGCATACTGCGCCAGTGGCTCACTAAGCCGGGCGCATTCACAGCCGCCGATTGGCAACGTTTCAAGGATTCCGGAATCACCGCGATCAACTTCGGTCACTCGGCCCCCACATTCGATGACGCCATCCGGCTCTTTGGCGATTGGAACAGCTTTATCGCGCAGTATCCGGATTGGCTCTTGCGCATCGGAAGCGGCGCCGATTTCCAGAAGGCCAAGACATCCGGTCGTTACGGAATCTTGTAC
The DNA here is from genome assembly GCA_041490325.1 of Bryobacteraceae bacterium. Lineage (GTDB taxonomy): Bacteria > Acidobacteriota > Terriglobia > Bryobacterales > Bryobacteraceae > Palsa-89. The sequence goes on from JBGPSX010000119.1 coordinate 7,659, forward strand.
GGGTTTCAGAACTCCGCGCACTTCCGGCGCGTTGAGGACGTCGACACGTTCTACGGACTTGGCCAGCGCATGTCTCAGGTGACCTACAACTACCGCAACCTGATTGGAAACGGCGCGTTCGAACCGAAGGACGATGGCATCAGCGAATTCGGCGCGTCCATCATCGCCCGCCTGAACGAAGTTCGCATGGTAGTGGATTGCGGGCATGCCGGCGACCGCACGATGCTGGACGCGTTCTCGATTTCCAAGCGCCCGGTGATCGTCTCGCACGGCAACGCCAGAGCCCTGAATCCGGGATATCCACGTTGCGTGTCCGACGAAGCCATCCGCGCTCTGGCGAAACAGGGCGGGGTCATGGGAATCAACTTCATCAGCTTCATGGTGAAAGCCCACGAGCCAACCTCCGTCGACGATGTGATCGATCATTTCGATTACGTATCCCGCCTGGTTGGCATCGAGCACGTAGGCGTGGGCAGCGACTTAGGCATCGAAGGCAACGACCTGGGCGATCCGAAAATGTTGGAGCAATTTCTCCAAAGCGCCGACAAGCGATACCACGTCCACAAGCGCGAAGTGGTAGCGCGCCTGGATCATCAGAAGCGCATCTACGATTTGACGGATGGACTGATCCGCCGCAAGTACACGGACGATCACATCCGCGCGATTCTAGGCGAGAACTGGCGGCGCGTGTTGACAGAAGTCTGGGGCGGTTGATGGCTCAGATACGTAAAAAGATTTTTCGCTGGTACATCCAGAACAGAATGAGCCAGTAGCTCAACAACACTGCCATTCCTAGCAGCAACGGTTCCAGACCCGCGCCGAGGATCTTGAATGTGTCCGCGCCCAGATGAATCCGGAACGAGCTTTCCATGAAGCGCTCAAACAGGTGCGCGATCATGTAGGCCGCGATCGAATTGGTCCCGATTACAACCAGCGGGAATGCCCACTTCCGATAGCCTTTCATATCGATCACCCAACTGAACGATGCCAGCAGCAGGAAGCACGCGCCTCCGCTGAGCAGCGTCCAGCCTGGCGTCCAGATGCGTTTCACCACTGGGCAGACTCCTGTGAAATGCAGAAGCAGACCGGATGCGATTCCGATCGCGGCCGCCACCAGCAGTCGCTTCATCGGAATGCGGGGTGCGCTCGCGCGCAGCCAGCGGCCGGCGGCCAATCCCAGAATCATGGTGCCCAGTGTCGGAATGAAGCTCAGCGTCAGATATCCGCCCCCGTTGTAGACGAACGGCTTGGTGCGCGGAAAGAGATTCAGAAACCACTGATCGAACGCATTGCCCAAGTTGGCGTTTTTTTTCCAGTGCGCGGCGAAGCCGGTATAGTGGTGCGTCCAGTTGGCCGGAACTCCCACTGACTGATAATCGAATCCGGGACCCGGCACAGGATAGAGAGCCCACGCCAGCCAATAACCGGCCAGGACAACAGTAAGCGCGATCCACTGCCAGCGCGGAGCGCGCAGCCCGAGCAGGAACAGGAACGGATAGCCCAGCCCGATCTGCGTTAGAGTGTCTTCGAAAGTGAAATAGGTCTGCGGGCTGTGCATCGACCGCAGAAAGATTCCGAGCGCGATCAGCAGCAGCGAGCGCCACACGGCATGCACCCACATCTTCGCCGGTGTGCCGCCTTTCATCAAACGGCTCGCGATAGAATACGGAAGCGCCAGGCCAACTAGAAATGAGAATGATGGCTGGATCAGATCGTGCAGCGAGCAGCCGGCCCATTCCACGTGGGTCTGGTTGTAAGCCAGAAATCCCCAGAACCAATTCCCCGGAAACGCCTCAGCAACGCGGGAAAGTCTTAGGACTTCGGCCATCATGAGCAACATCACCCAGCCGCGATAGGCATCCACGGCGACATTGCGAGCCACCGGCGGTGGGTTGGGAACGGATCGCTCGGATGAAGTCGCGGGCTGGAGCGTTGCTTGCAGGGGGCGCCTCTCGCGCTATTATCCGCCGAACCGGCTTGCGCGTGCTAGCGGTGGATCCACACCGCGAGAAAGGACTCCCGCAGCGGGATGCCATCGAACAACGGCGTCAACGAGCCGGAACCTCCGTTGGGTAAGAGCCGGACCCGCAAGCGCGAGACTCCTGGCGGAGAATCTGGATCCTGGTC
>JBGPSX010000120.1:0-9725 GCA_041490325.1 Bryobacteraceae bacterium
GGCGGCGCGCATCAACCCAATGTTGCCTTCCTGGATCAGATCCAGCAAGTGCAATCCACGATTGACGTACTTTTTCGCGACCGAGACAACCAGGCGAAGATTGGCCTCCACCAGATCTTTCTTGGCGCGCTCCGCTTCAATTTCGCCGTGCCGGATCACCGACAGACTATGCCGTAAATCGCCGACTAAAGCTCCGGCGGCCGCTTCCAGCTTGCGGATCTCGCGGCGCAATTCCCGGACGCGCGCTTGCGCAGCTATCCCGGACCGGCCTTCCAGCTTGCGATGCTCGGCTTCGAGATGCGCTAACTGCTCAACCGCATGTTCAAGTTCTTTGGCGAATTGCTTCCATCGCGACGGCAGCCAGGGAAGCTTACGGATGGCTCGCGACATCTCCACTTTGCAGCGATTTAGCTTGCCCTGCCAGCGCCGGCGGAGCTTCTTGTTGCTAAGCGGGATCTCGTCCACCTTGTCCACCAGTTGCTGCTGGCGCCGGTGCAATTGGATCACTTCACCGAACTCGTTGCGCATTTCCGCTTGCTTCTTGGTATCCGCGGGACTGCCTTCTTCGACATCACCGAGATCCACGAAGTTATCGAGTTCATCGTCACCGCGCTTCAAAAGCTCGGCGATCTCGACGGCTCGCAGTTGCACCAACGCGGAGCGGCTGATGGATTTCTGCATCCGCAACTTGCCGCGCTCCATGCGCCGAGCCAAGTTCACTTCGCCTTCCCGGGTCAGAAGCGGTACCGCACCCATTTCGCGAAGATACACGCGTACCGGATCGTCGGTGTAAATCGATTCTTCGACCTGCTGAGCAGCAGGAAATTCCTCATCCTGAACTTCCTCGGGATGGAAGAAATTCGACTCCTCGTCGAAGGGAATCCCGAGGGGTTCGTGAGTATCGGTCAAAAATTGGTCTTCAAACTGATCCACGTTGGATCTCACCTCTCTCATGCGGGCATAGGACGCAATGCAGCCCGTGAGAACCTAAACTCTTTACATACTTCCGCTTTGGGTGTGCGCCGAACCACCCTGCCGACCGGAAATGTTAGCAATCGATTATAGCATCGAATCCTTTTCGAAGTTAAGTCCTAAATAGAAGATGTTTTCCAATGCGATTGGTTACAGGAAACTTGTGTCCACCACTTGGAAGTTGGAACATGCTCATCCGGGCCGCTTGTGGAGAACTAAGTTCTTCAATTCGTTAAGAAAAGCCTCGACGTCTTGGAAATCCCGGTAGACCGATGCGAAGCGTACGTAAGCGATCTTGTCTACGCTTCGAAGCCGGTCCATCAGCATTTCTCCTATAGCTGTAGTAGAAATCTCACGTTCAGAACTGTCCGACAGACGGCCTTCGACGGCATCTACAATCTCGGCCAGCTTCGACATGGGTACCGGACGCTTTTCGCAGGCTTTCAGCAGGCCAGCGAGCACCTTTTGCCGGTCGAACTTCTCGCGCCGCCCATCCTTTTTGACGACCATGTAGGGGATTTCGTCACTTCGCTCGTAGGTTGTGAAGCGCCGCTCGCAGCTTAGGCACTGCCGGCGCCGGCGGATGACGTCGCCCTCCTTGCTCTCGCGCGAGTCGATCACTCGATCTTGCTTGAATCCACAGAAGGGGCAGGTCATAGGGGCTCGTCTTCCGGGATTTCCTGGGAAGATAGCTGTTTGAGTTTACTCCAATTCCAACCCTCGTGAAAGGCGCAGAGCAGGCCCAGCGGCACGATGACGACAAAGGTGAGAACCCAGAGAAAGAGGGCAATCCCTGAAGCCGACTCCAGGGCCACTCCAAATATTTCTGTTAGCACGACCAGAGCTGTCACTTGCATGCCGCCACCCAGCCCGGGAATCTGAATCAGGCCGCCAAATGCCAGAAACCCGACCATTACTACTACATCTGTAAATGTTAGACGCACGCTAGAGGAAAAGGCTCGAAACAGCGCATAGTTGCTGACCACGATGATCGCCCAGAGCAGCCCGGTATATCCGAGGAGTAGCCCAACAGACTTGAGCTCCCGGGTCGACTCCATACCTCGCGCAAAGGCCTTTAGCAGTGTCTCGCTACGTTTGTAGTAATTCGCAGGAAGGAAGCTAAGACCCGACAAAATCCGTTGCTGAGCCGGCTCAGAGAAGTTTCGGAAGGCTAACAGAAAGATTACACAAAGGATCCCAATTGCGGTAACCAGGTACCCGCCAGCGCCAAGAACCCACCGGAGCCCGGGACCTAGCGCCAGTCCATGGGCGGGCACTCGGATCAATGCAAATCCGAACAAGAGCAGCACGGCTAGCAGGTCCAATATCCGTTCCAAAAGCCAAGCGGCCATTTGGGAGGAGAACGGCACGCCGGCGCTGACCGCGATCAAGTAAGGGCGAACCACCTCTCCCACGCGGCCCAAAAGCACCCCGGCAGTAAAGCCAATGATGGTATTGTAGGTGAGCTTTCGAATCCCTACTCTAGCGCCGAGTGGCCTGAGCATCACCTCCCAGCGCCAAGCTCGGCACACAAAGCTGAACACCATCAGTAAGATAGACAACGCAAGCCAACGCCAGTCGATTCGGTACAGAGTGCTCAGGAAAAGCTGCCACTCAAAGGAGCCTCCGCGCGTGCGCCACCAGACGATTGCAAGCACCGCCAGCAGCGCCAGGCTGGCCAGGACGGCGCCCTTCAGAGCCCTTCGGGGTTGTGCCGATTCACCTGGAACTGGCAAGCTGTAGGGGTCCCTTGTAGAATGTAGGTCTTGGATTCAACCGAACTTCTTATCATAGTTCCTCGTTTTCATAAGTGGAAGCAGGAGATAAGAAGAAGTCATGGCAACGGTGGCGATTCCGGCAGCACGATGGAACTGGGCGCCATCTTATCCAAGTGGTCATGCGAGCGCCCGTTTGGATGCTGATTCCCAAATTGTCGAGCGTTGCCTGAGCGGCCAGGACGCTGCCTGGGAGGACCTCGTCAAGGTGCATAGCCGGCGGGTGTACTCGATTTGTTATCGTTTCACGAACAGTGATTCCGAGGCCCAGGATTTGACGCAGGACGTGTTCCTGCGCGTGTTCAAGAACCTGAGAAGCTTCCGGTCCGGTGAAGGATTGTTCGTGGTATGGTTGACCAGATTGACCAGGAATCTACTGATCGATCACTACCGGCGCTCGCGTCTTGACCGGGCCACCGAATCGCTTGACGATCAGGGTCCGGCGCTCGAAGAGACCACCGCCATGATGTCGAGAACCGAGGGAATGCTGGCGGGACGTGAAGCCAGCGAGATCCTGCAAGCGGGATTGCAGAAGCTGTCGCCGGATCTCCGCGAGACGGTTATCCTTCGGGACCTTGAAGAATTAGAATATCGAGAGATCGCGCAAGTGTTGAACGTTCCCGAAGGAACAGTGAAGTCGCGACTCAACCGAGGGCGGGCTGAATTGGCCCGAGTGCTGCGAAGGCACAAAGTTAGCATATGACGTGCGCTGAGCTGGAAATCCTGCTGTGCGACTACGTGGACGGAACGCTCCACGCTGAGGAGAAGACTGCCCTCGAGAGTCATCTGGCTGGATGCAGCGCATGTACGGAGCTGGCGAAAGACGTTGCGGGCGTGACGGCGTTTTTTGAAAACGTGCCCGCGGCCGAGCCGCCAGCCGAATTGCTGACTCGAATTCTGCACCATGTTCCGAGCAGCCGCGAGCTGAAGGCCGATCGTCCATCCTGGTGGCGGACATTGTTCGGCGGCTGGCTGGAACCGATCCTGCAGCCTCGCTACGTGATGGGCATGGCGATGACGGTGCTGTCGTTCTCCATGCTGGCGCGCTTCGCGCACATCGAGCCCCGGCAATTGCACCCATCGGATCTGGATCCGGTGAAGATATGGCAGGTGATGGATGATCGCACGCACCGGGCGTGGGATCGGGCGGTGAAGTATTACGACAATCTGCGGCTGGTGATCGAGATCCAATCGCGCTTGAAGGAATGGACCGATCAGGAACAGACGGCCGAGAACAGTAAGCAGAAGGCAGCAGGCAGCGGACAGCTATCCCCAGCAGCGACGCCGGATGCAGGAACGAACGAGAAGAGGTAAGCGAAATGAATTGCGTGAATCATCCCGAGTTGGCGGCTGTTGCTTTTTGCCGGTCTTGCGGCAAGGCGCTGTGCGAGACTTGCCGTCGCATGGCCGACGGCACGGTGTACTGTGACGAACATGCTCCGGTTCCCGTAGCCGCAAGCCCGAGCGCATCCCCTTACACCGCGCCGCTCGCACCGCCGGCGCCGCCGCTCGATCCCGGGGCTTCGCCGGGTCTTGCATTCTTACTCGGTTTGATCCCCGGCGTGGGTGCGATCTACAACGGGCAATACGTCAAGGGCTTGATTCACGTCATCGTGCTCGGTGTCCTGATCAGTATCGTAAGCAGCGGGGAAGCCGGGGGAGGCCTGGAACCTCTCTTCGGAATGATGATCGGCGTGTGGGTCTTCTACATGGCGTTCGAGGCGTACCACACGGCCAGGAAGCGGCAGCTTGGACTATCAGTGGATGAATTCTCGAGCCTGGTGTCGCTGCACGGCCGTCCGTCGACATTTCCAGTTGCGCCGGCGATCCTCATCGCCATCGGTCTGCTGTTCCTGCTGAACACGATGGACATTCTGCGTTTCAACCAGATTCTACGGTATTGGCCGATCGCATTGATCGGGCTGGGCGTGTACATGCTGTATGAACGGCTAAGCCAGCACTCCAGCGATCGCGCCACCACTGCAGTGCGGGAGGCTACCCATGAACGACGTTAGCGCCAGCCTGATTCAGGCCATTCGCGGGCCCATCATGCTCATCACGCTTGGAACGCTGGTGGCCATCGATTACTTTGGGATTTACGGATTCTCGCGCACCTGGCCGCTATTGATCATCATCTTCGGCGTATTGAAGCTGCTGGAGAAAATCACTGCCAGGCCGCAGGCCTATCCGGACAACCGGCCCCAGGGAGGCAACGCGATATGAGGCGTGGCTCCGTCATTGGGCCGCTGATCCTGATTGGGATCGGCGGGTTGTTCCTGCTGCGAAATCTGTGGCCCGAGATTCCCTATGTCGACATCATCTCGCGCTATTGGCCATTCGTGCTGATCGCCTGGGGCGGGTTGCGGCTGATCGAGATCCTGATGTGGGCCATCATGGACAAGCCCATCCCGAGGAATGGGATTTCGGGCGGCGAATGGATGCTGGTTTTTCTGATCTGCGTTATCGGCGGCACCATGTACACGGCGCGGCATTACGCCGGCTGGTTTCCCGCGAGAGGCGCCTGGCGCGGCGTCGTGATGGAAATGGGAGAAAGCTACGACTACACGCTGAATCCCGCTGAAAAACCTTGCGTCAAGAATTGTCGCGTGCTGATCGAGAGCTTCCGCGGCAACGCAAGAATCGTCGGAACGGCGGACGCGACCGGAGTCAAGGCCAGTGGGCATGAGACTATCCGCTCTTTCCAGCAGGCAGACGCCGACAAGGCCAACAAAGACATGCCGCTCGAGCTGGTGCAGCAGGGCGATCAGGTGATCATCCGAACCAATCAGGACCGCGTCAGCGATCGCATGCGCGTGACGTCCGATCTGGAGATCTCGGTACCCGCGGGCTCCAGCATCGAAGCGCACGGCCGTTACGGGGACTTCGATATTCAGGCCATCACCGGCACGGTCGACATTACCAGCGACAACGCTGGAGTGCGCCTGGAAAACATCGGCGGCAATGTGCGGATCGATCTGCGCCGCAGCGACATCATTCGCGCCATGGATGTGAAGGGCAGTATCGACCTGAAAGGGCGCGGCCAGGATTTGGAACTGCAGAATATTTCGGGGCAAGTAACCGTCGCCGGGACATATGTCGGGCAGATTCAGCTCCACAATCTGGCGCAGCCTTTGCGTTACGAGGATCCGCAGATCACGATCAGTTGCGAGAAGTTGCCGGGCCAGATTCACATGGCTTCGGGAGAGTTGACGGGCAACAATCTGATCGGACCGGTTCGGGTGAACGGGCGCTCGCGCGATGTGCAGCTTTCCGATTACACGCAGTCCTTGGATCTCAGCTTGGATCGCGGCGATATCACGTTGCGGCCGGGCAAGACGGCGCCGAAGATGGAGGTCCACACGCGCTCCGGCGACATCGATCTGGCGCTGCCCGCGGGCTCGAAGTTCGATCTGAAGGCTTCCACTGACCGAGGCGAGGCGCACAATGACTACGGCGGTCCACTGACGGTTGACGAATCGCATCGCGGTGCGACCATTCAGGGGAGCAATGGAGGCGGACCGCAGATCCGATTGGAAACCGGCCGGGGAGCGGTAACGGTACGGCGGGCGAGTGAGGAAGAAACGACATTCCCGAATATTCCGACGCCGCCGACCCCGCCGAAGCAGCCGTTAAAGGTCGAGCGCCAGTAACTTCCCGACCTGAAAAGCTCCGTTTGTCGCGGCTTCCATCTCGGCTAGCAGCCATGGTGAAAGTGGGTCATCTGGAAGAATTGGGTACAGGCACGGAGTTTCCGCCTTGGAAATTCTTTCATTCCTCGATTTCGAGTGGCGGAAATCCGATCCTGCCCCCAATTAGAAGGCGCGGTCCCAATCGATGTTAGCCAACCAAAACGATTTGGATGTCGGCCACATTCGTACCTGTCGGGCCGGTCTTGATCAAATCACCAAGAGCTTCGAAGAAATTGTAGGAGTCGTTGTCGGCTAGTCGCTTCGCTGCCTCGTAGCCGGCGGCGTCGGCTCGCGACAATGTGGCGCCATCTGTAATCGCTCCGGCGGCGTCGGTCGGGCCGTCACTGCCGTCGGTTCCGGCGCTCAGGATCAAGACGTCTTTCAAGCCTGCGATGTCGATCGCCGCAGCGAGCGCGAACTCCTGATTGCGGCCGCCCTTGCCTTTCCCCCGGATCGTCACCGTAGTTTCTCCGCCTGAGATTAGGCAAGCCGGAGGCTTCAGTGGGCGGCCACTCGACCGGATCTCCCTGGCGATGGCGGCGTGAACGCGCGCGACCTCGCGAGCCTCGCCCTCCAGCACTGTTGAAAGGACCAGTGTGCGGAAACCTAACGCCTTGGCCTCACGGGCGGCTGCGTCCACCGCGAGACGATTGCTACCCACGATCAGATTCTGTACGTGCTCGAAAATCCGGTCGCCAGGCTTCGGAGTTTCGCCTTCTACGCCGTCGAGCCTCTGCCGCACTGGGCGAGGGAGCAAGTGCCCGATCCCGTATTTGTGGATGATCCGGCGCGCGTCTTCGAAGGTCGAGCGATCCGGAACCGTCGGGCCGGAGCCGATCACGTCCAGATCATCGCCGATTACATCCGAGAGAATCAGCGTCAGAACTTTGGCAGGATAAGCCAGCCGCGCGAGCTGGCCGCCTTTGATCTGCGAGATATGCTTGCGAATGCAGTTGATCTCGTGGATGTTCGCGCCACAAGCCAGCAGCAGGCGCGTGGTCTCTTGTTTCTGCTCCAACATAATGGGCTCGGCCGGGAGAGGAAGCAGCGCCGAAGCTCCGCCGGAGATCAGACAGATGACCAGATCGTCTGAATCTGCAGCGGCGGCGATTTGCGCGATGCGTGCAGCGCCCAGTTCGCCACTGTGGTCAGGAACAGGGTGGCCTGCCTGGTTCAGCTCAATTTGGTTCAGTTCAATCCGTCCGCGCTTGGCGCCGTCCGCCGATTTAACGTTAATCAGCCCGCCGCGAATCCGCTTTCCGAGGACGCGTTCGACGCCTTGAGCCATGGCTCCGCTAGCCTTGCCGGCGCCGATCACATAGATGTTTCGAAACTGCTTGAGCTGGTAGCGTTGCCGGCCGGCCTGCAGTACCTCGCCTTCGCGGCTGAGATGGCGCAGCACGGCTTGCTCGGGATCGGCCGCTCGAAGCGCAGCCTGGAAGATACGGAGTGCCTGCTTACGCAGCGATGCAGCCATTTCGTCTTAGAATATCGGGAGCTTTAGAATTTCGCCCACGGCGGCGGCAGGATCATCGCTCTCGATCTCAATCCTAAAATCGGCTTTGCTGTAGGCTGCGCGCCGATCTTCGTAGAGCCGCTTGAATTTCTCCGGATCTCGCGCCAGGGGACGAACGGTTGAATCCTCAATGCGTCCGCACACGCGACTGAATGGGCAATCCAGCCAGATCGTAACGCCGTTCTCGACCAGCAGCATCTGATTGGTGGCCTGTGTGAATGCTCCGCCGCCCAGCGCCACGATCATCGGGCGTCCACACACAACTTCGCGCACGCGTTTCTCGACGGCGTTCTGCTCGATCCGGCGAAATTCGTCTTCACCCTGTTTGTCGAAAATCTCCGCGATGCTGTGGCCTTGGGTGGCTTCGATGTCGCTGTCCACATCGGCGAAAGACCAGCCCAGCTCGTGGGCCAGCAAGCGGCCGATGGTGGTCTTGCCGGATGCCATGAAACCTACCAGATAGATGCCGGGCGTCCGCTTCAACTTAAGGATCATGTCGTTTTGCCAGCATCCGGCGTGAGTAAGAAGCCATAATAGTACACATGCAGGACGAACTGTTGCCGCTTTTTCCACTTCAGGTCGTGCTGTTTCCGCGAACTTCGCTGCCACTGCACATCTTCGAAGAACGCTACAAGCAAATGATTGGCGAAGTCATGCGGGGCAAGGCGGAATTCGGCGTCGTGCTGGCGGGTGAGAAGGGCATCGTGAACACGGGCTGCACGGCCACGATCGAGAAAATCGTGAAGAAATACCCGGATGGCCGCATGGATCTGGTGACCACCGGCCGGCGGCGGTTCGAGATCATCTTGCTCAACGACGAAAAACCTTACCTGAGAGGCGCCGTAGAATTTTTCGACGACGAGGAGGCCGAGCCGATCCCTCCCGACGTGCGGAAACGCGTGGTCGAGGCCTATAACGATATCCGGACAATCGAGACTTCCGAGGAGCTGCACGAGCCCGAATTGAGCGATCCGCAGCTCAGCTTTCAGCTTGCGCAGGTTGTGCCCGATCTCGATTTCCGGCAGATTCTGCTGGCGACACGATCGGAGGCCGATCGCATGCGGAGGCTGGCGGAGTTTTTTCCAACCTATGGATCGCGCCGCCGCCAGATCCAGCACGCGCGCTCGGTTGCCCCCACCAACGGGCATGCCAAATGGCCGCCGGGAGTGTGAGCATCCGCGAGCGGCAGTATCTCATCATTGACGCCGATGATACGTTGTGGGAGAACAACATCTACTTCGAGCGCGCCTTCGATGATTTTTGCGACTTCCTGGCACACTCGAGCCTGTCGCCGGTTGAAGTTCGCGCCGTGCTGGATGAGATCGAGGCGGTCAACAGTAAAGTCCACGGCTACGGCACGGCTAACTTCGCGCGGAATCTGACCGAGTGTTATCACAAGCTGGTGGAGCGCGATATTAGTAACCACGATCTGCCGCGGATCATGAGTTTTACCGAGCAGATCCTGCATCATCCCATTGAACTGATCGCGGGCGTGGCGGAGACGCTCGAGTATCTTTCGATGCGGCATGATCTGACGCTGTTTACCAAGGGCAATCATGAAGAGCAGAAGCTCAAGCTCGACCGCTCGGGTCTCGGGATCTACTTCGGCCACACCGCTATCGTGAAGGAAAAGGATGCAGCGTCTTACACCGTGCTGATTCAGGAGCGGAAGCTCGATGCGGACCGAACCTGGATGATCGGCAACTCGCCCAAGTCGGACATCAATCCCGCGCTTTCAGCCGGTATCAAAGCGGTGTTCGTGCCGCACGAGCA
>JBGPSX010000121.1:0-9723 GCA_041490325.1 Bryobacteraceae bacterium
CAGCCGAGGCAACATCGACGCCGGCGTTGAAACCCAGCTCGCTGAAATCGAGCGCGGGTTGGCCGATTACCTCGAGAACAACTGATGACCGAAAGCCCACTTTCCGCTCTGGCTCCGCTATTTGGATCGCTGGGAGCGCTCGATCCGCTCCGCCGCACCGGCGAGGTCACCGAAGTGACGGGTCTGATCATGAAATCCAATGGGCCGCTCGTCGCGGTAGGCGAAGTGTGCGAAGCCGAAGCTCCGGGCGGCCGCAAGATTCGCGTACAAGTGGTCGGATTTCGCGACGGCAAGGTGCTATCGATGCCACTGGAGGAGACCGATGGCTTGCTGGCGGGGAGCACCATCGTTGCCCGCTCCGGCCTCTCAACAGTCGGTGTCGGACCCGCTTTACTGGGTCGCGTGCTGGACGCTTTTGGACGTCCCATGGACGGACTGCCGCCGATCCAGTTCTTGGCTCAATACCCGCTTCAAGCGCCGCCTCCGAATCCTCTCGAACGCAGTCACATTACTGAACGGCTCGAGACGGGCGTGCGCGCGATCGACGGACTGATTCCGATCGGCAAGGGCCAGCGCCTCGGCATTTTCGGTGGAAGCGGAGTCGGCAAGAGCGTATTGCTCGGCAGCTTCGCCAAACACAACTCGGCTCAAGTTACAGTTGTTGGACTAATCGGTGAACGCAATCGAGAAGTTCGCGAGTTCATCGATCATGAACTCGGTCCAGAGGGACTAAAGCGCAGCGTGGTCGTCGTGGCAACCTCCGATCGGCCGGCTCCATTGCGTGTGCGCGCGGCTCTAACCGTAACAGCAATCGCCGAATATTTCCGCGATCAGGGATTGGATGTTCTACTGATTATCGACTCGGTCACGCGCCTGGCAATGGCCCAGCGGGAAATCGGCCTAGCCGCCGGCGAGCCACCCAGCCAGAAGGGCTACACGCCGTCGGTGTTCGGCATGATGCCCAAAGTTTTCGAACGCGCCGGCAATTTCAAGCGAGGCTCGATTACCGGAATCTACACCGTTCTAGTGGAGGGCGACGACTTCAACGAGCCGATCGCCGACGCGGTCCGTTCCATACTCGACGGCCACCTGATTCTCTCCCGCAAGCTTGGTTCCCTGGGCCACTATCCGGCCATCGATATCTTGAACTCAGTGAGCCGCCTGGCGCCCAAGATCACGTCTGAGTCCGAGCGAGTCACGGCGCAGAAAGTGCGCGAGGCGCTCGCGACTTACAACAATTCCGAAGATCTGGTGCAGTTGGGCGCGTACGTGTCCGGATCGAATCCCAAGCTCGACTCGACCATCCACTGCATGCCGTCGATTGAACAGTTTTTACGTCAGGACTCGGCGCGCAGCGTCGGATTCAGCGAGACGTCGGCGCACCTGGAGCGGCTGGCGCAGGCGTTGCAGACGGCTCCGGTGGAAGCGCGGCGCGAGGTGGTCCGGAAGTAGCCGGACCGGACGCCGGCAACGAAAGCATTCCGGATTGGCCCAGGATCACCAGATCCACACGGCGATTCCGCGCCCGGCCCTCCAGCGTATCGTTTGATTCGGCCGGGAAGTTGTCGGCATAGCCAGCCACCGACATACGAGTGGCCGGAACCTCGAAGCGAGCCTTCAGCGACTCCATCAACGCGATGGCTCGCGCGGACGACAATTCCCAGTTGCTCCGGAAGCGCGAATTGTGAATCGGAATCGAATCGGTATGACCTTCCAGACGAATGGGATTGTTGGTCTTCAGAACCGTCGCCGCGATTTTCTCCATCACGGGAAAAAGCGCCGCTGACAGTTCGTCCGATCCGGAGACGAAATACGAAGCCTCGCGCAGGCTCACCACCATTCCGCGGGCTTCCATGTGAATGCTCAAGCGGCCGGCGGAAATTTCGGCCGCGAGCTCGCGCTCCAGGAAATCTTTTGAAGGCAGCAACTCGCTCGGATCCGCGGGACGTGGAACCGGCGGCGACGGGACGTTGGTGCCGCCTGGGCCGCGCATCATGCGATTCCCTTGGCCGACGTCGTCCACCGTGCCGCCCAGAACTGCGGCTCTCTTGGGAGCTTCCGATCCGTCGAACGCCCGGCGGACGGACTCGCCCACTTTGCGGCGATCGGTCTGAGAACTTGCAAACAGCACGACGAAAAACGCAAACAGCAGCGTCACGAAATCGGCATAGGACACCAGCCAGCGATCGTGACTGCCATGATCGGAATCGCGCCGGTCATTTCTCATACGTGTCTCATACTTGTGAGCGCTCTCCGGCGGCGACACCAACGACGCGCTCGGGCGCGTTCGCCGTTACGGAACCTCCGGTCACCAGGCTCTCCAGCTTGCGGCGGATCATCTTGGGATTCAGTCCGACGACGATTCCCAATACGCCTTCGAGTATCAGCTCCATCACTTCCAGGCGGCGGCGCGAGTAGGCTCGAATTTTGTTGGCGGCGGGGAGAAACAGCAGATTCGCCGACCCCACGCCGTAGATGGTTGCTACGAAGGCCACGGCGATGCCATGGCCCACCTCGTCGATGTTGGCGAGGTTCTTCATGACCTGAATAAGCCCCATCACCGCTCCGATGATTCCGATGGTGGGAGCATAGCCTCCAGCGTTCTCAAACACACGGGCGCAATTCATCGCGCGCCGTTCTTCCAGATCCATGTCGAGCCGCATCATGCTCCGCAACTCGGTCAGCTCCGTGCCGTCGATGGCCAGATTGATGGCCTTCTTCAGAAATGGATCTTCCCCTTTTTCCACGTCGGCTTCCAGAGAAACGATTCCGCTTCTGCGAGCCTTGGTGGCGTAGGTGACTACCTGCTCGAGGATGGTGCTGGACGGATCGCCCGGGTCGAATAGTACCAGGCGTAAATTTCGAAGCGCGGCCAAGACATCGCGCAGCGGTGTTCCGATGAGAACCGCGCCAACGGTGCCGCCGAATACGATCAGCGCGGCGGTTAGCTGCGAAAGATCTGAGATCGCTCCCTTTTCAAGGAGCAGGCCTGCGATGAGTCCACCGGCCGCGCACAGCAGCCCGATGATTGTTCCCTTGTCCAGACGAGGACCGCGGACACCCTTCATCTTGTTCTCGACGCCGCTGGCCAATTCACCCCAACGGGGCTATCTGGGTTCGCGGTCAGGCCCTCCAGGATCTTTCGCCGGAATTCGACGATTCTATCCACCACCTCTTCGGCTGTTTCCTGGACGAAGAGCCGCTGCCCGTTGGTAAGAGCAATCATAGTGTCGGGAACCATCTCGATCTGCTCGATCAGATCGGAGTTGAGAACTATCGGCGTGTTATTGATTCGAGTAACACGGATCACGGGGGATCAACCTATCAATCCGGGGTCGCCCACCACGGCCGCCAATTCCAAGGCCTCTTCGTCCACAATCTCGTCGGTCTCGACCTCAAGGGCATCGAGCTTAGCCGAAAACGTGGTGCGCTTAAGCTGCAGGAGCGAAGCGGCGCGTTTCTTGCTGCCTCCGGCCAGACGCAGGGCTTCCGACAGCAGCATTTTCTCGAACTGGCCAACCACAGAGTTGTAATCGATGCCGTCGTTGGGCATCGCGAACAGGCGCGACTGATGCGCCGAGCCGCACAGCAGGCTCGAAAAATCCGCCATGCGCAGAGCAGGCCGCTCTCCACTGATTGCGATGGTGCTCTCGATGGTATTTTCCAGTTCACGCACGTTGCCGGGCCAGGAAAAGGTCTGCAGCCAGTCGGTAATCTCCTTGGGTACCGTCTTCACGGGCATCTGCTCGTTCCTGCAGAGCTTGATCACGAAGTGATCCACCAGTTCCGGAATGTCGTCGAGTCGCTCACGCAACGAAGGCAGGTGGATGGGCGCCACGTTGAGGCGATAGTACAAGTCCTGGCGGAATTTTCCCTGCTCCACCAGCTTCAGGAGATTGCCATTGGTGGCGGCTATGACTCTTACGTCCACCTTTACCGTATCCGACGATCCCAGGCGCTGCATCTCGCGCTCCTGCAGGATGCGCAGGAGTTTGGCCTGCAACGGAAATGGAAGATCGCCTATCTCGTCTAGAAACAGCGTGCCCCGGTTGGCTTGTTCAAACCGGCCGATGCGATTGGAGAAGGCCCCAGTGTAGGCTCCACGCACGTGACCGAACAATTCCGCTTCCAGCAATTCAGACGGGATGGCGTTACAGTTGATCGAAACCATGGGCTGGGCCGAGCGAGGGCTGGCAGCATGAATGGCGCGAGCCACCACCTCTTTGCCGGTTCCTGTTTCGCCTGTAACCAGCACGGTACAGCGCCTGGAGCTGACCAAACGAATCAACTCACAGACCACTCGGATCGCGCTGCTGGAGCCGACCAAGTGTTGACGCCATGGCTCGCGGGGCTCTATAAGCTGACCGACGAGGCCGCGGCCGAATCGCTGGCGAGCGGTCTCGATGGCGTTCTGGCGCTGCTCGATGGAAGCCGAGTCGGTGACTACTTCGTCGGCGCCGAGGTAGCACAGGTGAAATGCGGATTCGAGCGTCAGCTCAGGAACCCAGGCCAGCACCGGAACGCGGCCGGCGGTGCGGCGGGCTTCGGCAAACAGGCTGGCTTTGTACGATTCAGAGTCGTTGATGCGCAGAACCAGAGCGCGCAAGGAACGGTTGACCTCAAGCGTTTCAGTTACTTCGCTCAGACTCTCGACGCTCTTCACCATGATTCCGGGTAGACAATTCCAAAAATCAACGGGCTGATAGCCCGCATCCGCCGATGCCACAACGACCATACCCTAAACATCGTACGAACCTGTGACTAATAGGCTAGGGGAATTCCTTACAGCGAGATGTCAAGTGCGTCGTGACTACCCTCACTTGAGGGGAGGGTCTCCACCCTTGGGACGCCTTGCAATAATCCGGTTGCGAGTTCTTCATTGATTCTCACAAGGGATAGAAGGTCTTGCTGAGAGCCGCCGCTGGCGAGCCGCAGAATTCTCTGATCGACGTAACGGCCGAGCCGGAGCAGGTTCCGGCGCAGGGGCAATGGCATGGGATGGTCGGGATTACTCAACTCCACCTGAAGGAAGTTCCAGAGCTTTTGATTGAAGGCCAGCGCATCGCCCAGTTTTTCACGGCCTTCCCGGGAGTCGCGATCGTCCCAGGCTTTGGAGCACCGGTCGAGCTTGCGGGCTGCACGGATCAGCATGGCCGCTTCCAGTTCGCGGCCTTCCAGGCTGTCTTTCTGGAGGTCTTCGTAGATCTGTGATGGGTTGGACATGATCAGGCTCCGTAGTCTCTCAATCGGGCGGGTGAGGAAGAATTTATTGGGACCGCTTCCTCTGGTCGCGGCTCGGTTCGCGGCTGGATGACGTTACCGGCGATCAGATGCGTTGGCGTCGCCTGTGTTCCGTTGCGCCACTTCTGACATTCGGTTGTGACTTCGGCTAGTAGGGCCGGCCAGTCTTCCAATTTTTTCTGCCGGAAGAGGCGCATGCTGGGATACCAGGGCGAGTCGGTGCGATCCACCAGCCAGCGCCAATCGTTGCAACTGGGGAGCATTACCCAGACTGGGCGTCCCAGTGCGCCGGCTAAGTGGGCCACTGAAGTGTCGACCGTGATCAATAGATCGAGGTGCTCCAGACAGACTGCGGCGGCGGCGTAGTCCACCAGGAAAGGCGCCAAATCGAACAGGCTGTCTGGCCGGCTCAAAGGCTCGCCGCCAACCTGAAGACTGAAGAAACGAATTCCTGGCGTTTGCAGCAATTCCTCCAGCAAGCGCGGAGGACAGGACCGATTGCGATCGTTGCGATGACCCGAATTTCCAGACCAAACCAGTCCGACGCGCGGCAATCCCGGCTGGCGAAGTTGCTCGGGAATCACGGGTGACTGTGGAACGGGCAGGTAAGGCGTCTCGGACGGAATAGTCTCCAGGCCAGATCCACAAAGACGTGGAAGACTCATCAGAGGGGCGTGAACATCGAACGGCGGGGCAGGTTCCGCGCCGGACAACACGCAGTCCAACTCGGGCATGGCCTCGAGCAGCGATCGCAGCGACTCCTGGCAATGCAGAATCACGGAAGCGCCTTGAGCTTTGAGCTGGCGAGCGTAGCGGATGAATTGAATGGTGTCTCCTGCGCCCTGCTCGGAATACAGAAAGACGGTTTGTCCTTCGATAGACGATCCATCCCAGGCTGGGCACGGAAAGACCGCGGGCCGGATTCCGGGCTGCTTCCAGCGCCACTCATACTCTTCGCAGCCTGCTTTGAAATTCCCCTGGAGCATCCGAAGCATGGCGCGGCTGGTGTGGGCCTCCGCATAATCCTGGTTGGCGTCGATGGCCCTGGAATAGCAACTCTCGGCCTCGTCCAGTCTGGACAATTCGATGCACAGATTGGCCAGGTTGTTCCAGGCGGCCGCGTAGGCAGGTCTTTCAAAAAGCGCCTTGCGAAAACACGTTTCGGCCTCAACGAATTTCTGTTCGGTGCGCAGAAGAGACCCCAGATTGTTGAGCGCCTCCGGGAAGCGAGGCTGCAAACGTATCGCGCGGCGTAGCTGCTCGATGGCATCGGCGCGAGCACCCTGCTCCGACAAAACCAGAGCGAGTGAGAAGCGATGTCCCGCGTGCTTCGGTTCGGAGCGAACAACTTTTTCCATGAGCGCGCGGGCTTCCGGCAGTCTCCCTTCCATGCGCCGGATGACGGCCAACCGGCAGCCGGCGTCGCTGTCGGACCGCAGCGCGAGGCAGTGCGAGTAAGCCTCGGCCGCCTCCTGATAATCTCCTAACGCTTCCCAAGCCTCGCCCAAGCGACGGTAAGCAGCCGCCGACTTAGGATCCACGGTGAGGGCGTGGCGAGCGGCGATGACCGCCGAATCGTGCATCCCCAAATCGAAAAGCCCATCGGCCAGAGCCAAATGCGCAGGGACGTGAGTGGGATCAATTTCGATACCGGAGAGCCACGCTTCGACAGCTCCGTGCGTGTCTCCCTGCGCCTGGAGAGAATGGGCGCGCTTGAAATACGGCTCTGCTTCAGCCAGCATGAGTAAGCTCCTCCGCCATCTTTAAGTTGGTCTCCTGATCCTGCAGTTCGATGACGCGCAGATAGTTTTCGAGCCGATTGCGTTCCAGGCGTTCCAGCAGGGAATTGAGGTGATAGGGCGCGAGAAAATTGCGCAGGTCCTCGCTCCATGGCGCGCTGGCCGAGTAAAGAACGCCCAGGCCGAACACGGCTGGGACAATGGCCAGTTCCAGAGCGCCCTCGCGCGCGGCCACCAGGTCCTCGACGGCTTTGCGCACACCGTTTTTCTCTCCACCTTCTTCGAGCGCGCAGGCCCATTGGCCGCAACCCCGGAAGCCGCCTTCGATGGTCCCCGGATTGTCCAAAGTCATGCCGCGCTCCCAACTGTGCGGGTGGAGCCACTCACTGGGGATAACGGTGGGGTTGTAATAAAGATCGCGGAACGCGCACGGCCAGCCCACATCGTGCAGCAAGGCGAGCATGGGTTTTCCGGCGCGGGCAAGCATGGTCTCGATCCACAACAGCTCTTGCAGAACGGTGAAGTAATTGTGGTCGCCATCAATGAGGTAGGCGTCGGTGGGAGGCGATATGGGCAGAGCGCGCAAGCTCAGATCGCGATGCAGGGCTCCATATGGAGTGCCTCGGAGAAGGTCTTGCACCGCCGGCGAGGGCGCCGGGTCGATGCTGATGATCCATCCAGAACGCCGCTCGGCAAATTGCAACAAATGCGCGGTCATGCCCCCGGCTTCCGAGCCGATCTCTGTGACCGTCCGGCAGCCGGCGATTTCCAGCACTGGGAAAATGACGCTCTCGAGCTCGGTCAGCGAATGGATCAAGAGGGACATGGATCTCCCGCCGGCAGATGCGCGAAGAGCAAGTCGACTTGGACCACGCCCGTGAAATCGCGCACATCGCGAATCTCGGCGATGATGCCGGCCGTATCCGTTACCAGATAGGTTCCCTGCGAGCCTTTTAAAGGTTCGAGGCCAAATGTTTGCAGTTCTTCCAAAGGCTCGCGAATAACCTCTACTGGACTTCCGGCGCGGTTCAGCCGCAGGATGACGCCGCCAACTTTGATCACGTCGCCGGGACGTCCGAGCGAGAAACCGATTTCCCGGAGCTCGGAGTTCTGGATGTCCAACGCGAAGCGAGTCCAAGCGGTACGGCGATTCGAGAGCGTGTAGTTGCGATCAGCGCGATGCGCCTCGCCGTCGTTCCAGAAGAAGTGCAGCTTGCGCTCATGTTCGTGGCAACTGAAAGCTTCCGGCTGAGTTTTGCGGAGAAAGATGCTGCGTACGGCTTCGCCTGTCATGGGGCTATCGTTCTGCGCGAGTCCGAAGATCCAGTAAGCGCTGCTGCTGGCCAGGCTGGCGAGCTGATGAGCCGAGGCGTAGTACAAATAGTCGGGATCGAGATCGCTGGCGATGAGCGGGCGTGTGCGCGAGGATCCGAGATTCTCGTCGTGAACCCACTGGCCGAATACCTTGAGCTCCGCGGGAGTTGGCACGGTGAGGGCGCGGACCAGAATGGCTTCGAGGAATGGACGCAGCGTTGCGGAATCGGTCTCGCGCAGGGTGGGAGTCTTCGCAAAACATTTCACGTAGTCGAGCAGGCCTTCCTGGACTTGCTGGATGCTGGCAAGCTGCGTGGCGGGAAGATGTTGCTCGCCGAGAGCGGGCAAGCCCGACTCGTCATAGGCGATGGTGGATCCGAGCGAACACATCAGGCACTGTTCCACCAGTTCCGGCGAGCGCATAAAGGAATGCGCGATCGCGAGCGGCTGGCCGTTCTCCGCCAGAAAACCTTCGGCGCACGCGCCGGCTTGCTGAACTTTTCGGATGCCGCTTCCGGTGACGAAATACAGGCCGTGAGTTTGGCAGGCGATCTTCTCGTAATCCAGAATGGCTTGCAGGCAGGTCTGGATGGTTCCCGAGTATCCGAGATCGACCACTGCAACGCGGCCGGGCAGATCGGGCAGGGTTTCACGAAGGTAGATCAGGAATCGGCGGCGCGCTTCGGCGGATGCTTCGCAGGCTTGGGCGCGCATTTTCGGATCGGAGGTAATTTTTCGGGCTAACTGATAGGCCGCCTCCGCGGGGACGAGCGCGTCATCTTCCAAGTCGACTTGAGCCGGTGTTAATCCAAGCGGGGCCAGCAACTCCAGGGCGCGCGCAGGTTGAGGGCGGGCAAGGAACTTGGTCAGCTCCGAGTCATCGCCTCGAAAGATTGACGCAGTGAGTAAGGCGAAACGCGAGGTATAGAATTCGTGCGTTGCGACTCCGGCGCCTACTCCGTCCAGGACCAGCTTGATGATTTTGCCTTCACGCATCAGGCAGAGCGCGGTATCGATCTGCACGTCGCGGCAGCGCTCTCCCACCCATTTGGCGAACCCGGTCATCACGGGACCCAGAAACAACGCGCCCCAGGCGCGAACCGGATCGTTCCAATTGCCGGGAGCTTCCACGGCTTGGGCTCGAATAGCATTGAGACCCGCATCGCCCTGAGCGCCGGCGAAGAAGGGAGCGCGCTCGGATCGGGTGAACGGGAGTTCGGTTTGGATGGCCGCAGCGAAGGCGTTGGGGAAGCGCGGCCGCCACACGGTTTGAACGCCGAGTTGAGCCGGCGCCGCAACATCCGCGCCGTGGTTGTCGCCTACGTGCAGGATCTGTCCGGCTTTGACACCGGCCCGATCTATCAATTCGCGATGCAAGCCGTGCGCCTTCGATCTTCGAAATCGAGAGGAAGCAATCAAGAAGTTCCCG
>JBGPSX010000122.1:0-9710 GCA_041490325.1 Bryobacteraceae bacterium
ACATCGGATCTCGTACGCACAAGCTCTTCATGATGTGGTTCTTCAATCGCGCTGTGCCTGTGCCGGGGGTCCCGCAGGTCACCGCGACCATTACCGACCGCCGGCCGGATCCGCGCTACTTCGAATTGCGCGAAGTGAGGAATGCATCCAACGCATATTTCGACGCGGCGCGCGTCACACTCAAGGCGCCCAACTGGCGCGGATTCACCACCGAGGCTTCCTACTGGTTCAGCAAAGCCCTCGACACAGGCAGCGCCTACACCAACATGGCCGCAGGCGACGATGCGCGGCAGGGCTACGCGCAATCGCTGGATTTAGTCGCCAAGGATTTGAAAGGACCGAGCGCGTTCGATCAGTCGCATGCCTTGATGGTGCGCTTTCAGTACGCGCTGCCCGCGTTATCAAACGGAAATCACCTGGTGCGCGGCGTCGTGGGCGGATGGAAAGTCTCGGGCGTCTTTCTCGCCAAGACCGGTCTTCCGTTCAGCGTCATTACGGGCTCGGATGGTCCGGGCTCTGGAAATGTCGACGGCACGAACGGCGATCGTCCCAATCTGCTGGATCCATCGATCCTGGGCCGCTCGATCAACAACCCGGACACTTCGCGCGCGTTATTGCCGCGCTCCGCATTCGGATTCATCAGTCCGACCGGCTCGCGCGGCAGTCTGGGTTTCAACACATTTCGCCGCGGCGGAATACGCAACATGAATGCGGCGTTGGCGCGGTCCTGGACGCTGCATTCTGACTGGCGGACGACCCTACGCGCCGAATCCATCAACCTCTTCAACACACCGCAATTCGCCGATCCGAATCCGGATTTGAGTTCCCCGGCATTCGGGCGAATTACAAATACGCTGAACGAAGGCCGCAGCTTTCAGTTCACTCTACAACTCCAGTTTTGAAACCCTCGAGTCGCTCACGAACGAATATTTGAAACCGCTCCCTTTGGTCACGGCTCGGTTAGGGGCAACGTGCATAAACGTCCGAACGCCCTTCTGTCCGAATAACTCCTAACGTCCGAATAACCCTAACGTCCGAATAACCCTAGCCGAGCCGTGACCGCAGGGAGCGGTTTCAATAATTGCATCGCGGTCTGTTTAGCTCACCGCCGCGAGCTCATACAAATACTCGACGTGCGACCGCACCGCGCCATCCAAACCCTGAATCTTGGGATTGCTCGACTCAATGATGTAATACTCGTCGGGCGCGTGCGCTCCGCTGCCGTGTCCCAACCCAAAATGCGCCGCCGGCAGCCGCAACGGATCGCCAGTGAAAACATATCCGGGCCAGGAGCCCGCGATGCGCGGCCAAAGGATCGGGTCGATGCCGTTCTTGCGATAGACCGCTTGCGCCGCTCGAATGAGCGACGACTGCATCGGTGTGCTGGTGGGATCGTAGCCGCCCGTCATGTTGACTTCGATGTCGCCAAATCCGCGTTTCGCGAGGTGCGCTTTCAACGCAGCCAGTGAACCGGCGGCAGTCATATTCGGAACCAGCCGCAAGTCGAGCTTGGCGACCGCCTTGTGCGGCAGAATCGTTTTTCCGCCCGGCCCGGTGTATCCGGCGACCAGTCCCTCGATGTTAACCGTCGGCCGCGATTCGAGCAGCTCCAGCGCCTCCAGCCAATCCACATCGTGCACCCAGCGCTGCACGCCGAGCTGTTTCTTGGCCAATTCCTCGCTCTGGCGCTTGGACGCTTCCCGGATCAGCGCCTTCTCTTCTGCGTTGAGCGGGCGCGCCTTGTCCGCGAAGCCTTCGATGGCGGGCGTATGCCCATCTGGACCTACCAGCGTCGCAAGCGCCTGCACCAGGTGCCACGCCGGACTGTCGACACGCGCTTCATTGCTCGAATGCAGATCCTGCTTCGGTCCTCGTCCCCACTTCTCGGCGCTCGAAACCAACTCGAGCTCGATGACGCCCTTGGCGCCCAGGTTGATCGTGACGTTGCCGTCCAGGCCTTGCGTCGACATCGGCATGAACACGCCCTGGCATTTTTTCAAGGCAGCGAGAATGTCCGGGCGCTGCACCACTTGCGGGAAATGCGGCGAGCCGATTTCTTCTTCACCTTCCGCGACGAACACCAAATTGATCGGCAGCTTACGTCCGGCTCCGCGTATCGCGTGCAGCGCCGCGAGAAAAGTTGCTTCCGGCCCTTTCTGATTCGTCGCGCCGCGTCCCATCAGTACTTTGCCGAGTCCGGGCTTGTCCACCAGCCGGGCTTCCCAGGGCGGCGACGACCACTCGGCGGGATCGGCCTGCTTGACGTCGTACATGAAGTACATGCCATACGTTCGCGGAGCGCCCACGTCGAGCGTCGCGAAAACGCCGGGCTGCCCGTCGGTTGGAACTTTCGCGACGTGATCGAATCCGGCGTCGCGAAGCAGCCGCAGCATGTGATCGCAGCCCTCGGTCATGCCACGGTTTTCAGCGGCGATGGATGGCTGGCGGATCCAGTCTTGCAACCGCTTCACCGATTCGTCGTGCCGCTTCTCGATCTCGGCCTGAATCGGCTTGAGATCGATGGCGTCTGCTGCCATCGCGCCATGCCCGGAAGCCAGCGCTCCTGCTCCAGCTACTGCACTTTGAAGAAACGTACGTCGACCCATCTCGCCGTTGTTAGCCATGGGCCTGATTATGATTCCTGCGCGCAGGCCCGTCAAGTCTCGAAGGGAGTAAAATCAGTACGAATCGTCAACGGGCCGTCTATGAGGCCGCTACTCTTCACTGCCGGATTCTGTGTGTATCTGACCGTTGCCTTCGGCCAGAGTGAGCCTCGCGAGCAATTTGCGCAATATCGCAAAGACGTCGAGGCGAATCCCAGCAGTTCACTCGCCCACTATCGCCTGGCTGAATTGCTCTTTTTGGAGAAGAACCTTCAGGCCGCCGCGAATGAATTCCGTGAAGCATTGAATGGGGATTCTCAACCGCCCTGGACGGTGACCTGGTCACACATCAGCCTTGCCAGAATCTTCGGCCAGACCGGCCAACACGAGCGCGCGGCAAATGAGTATCGACTGGCGCAGATGGAGATCGAGACGCCGGACGGTATGAACCAATCCGCTCGCCCGGGAGTGTATCGTCTCGGCCCAGGTGTTACCAGCCCTGAGTTGATTGAGAAAACGGACGCTGAGTATTCGGAAGAAGCGCGCGCGGCGGGCCTCGAAGGAACTGTTTGGATCTCCGCGGTTATCACTGAAAACGGCGCCGTCCAAACGCCGAGGCTCTCCAGGCCGCTCGGATTGGGCCTCGATGAAAAAGCCGCGGAGGCCGTTCAGCGCTGGCGATTTCGCCCGGCCACCTTTCAAGGCGCACCAGTCGCTGTGCTCATGAATATTCCCATCGATTTCCGCTTGCCCGCAAGACCGTCCCGCTGGCATCTGGTCGGCGTCGCGTTTCGGCCGCCGCCGGGAGCCTCTCGGCCAAGCGTCCTGCGGACCAAGTATCCACTGGGACCTGGTATCGCCCCGATTGCGATCGAGGAAGGCTGGCTCGTCGCCGCCATGGGCCGCCTTGCGACGGCCAGCATCGCTTTCGAAATCGACGAACGCGGGACTCCCGGGAACTTCCAAGTCATGGCCGCTTCTGACCCAATTTGGGGAAACGAAGCCATCGCGATGCTCATGGCTTGGCGCTTTGAACCCGGCGTGAAAGACGGAGCGCCAGTGTCTGTTCCATGCACCATGGACCTCGCGTGGGGCGAAAAGAGCTTACGAAAGACACCGTTGTCTGCCCCACCCCAGCACTGATAGTGCGAATCACCGCTTTCGAAGATTTCTATCCTCCTTTAGCTGCGGGACTTATGCGAACTCTAGTGTGCTGGCTTCTCAGGCCGTCCCGTATTCTGTCGTTGGATGAACAATCAACTCGAATTCAACCAAGCCTACTGGGCCGCGCAGCCCCCGGAAATTCGAGCCATGCCCGGGATCGAAGACCAGCAGGAACGCTCCAAACGCGCCGCTGAACTCGCCATCAAGGGATTTTGCATCGACGTGCCCATCCTGGTTTACGGCTGGGACGCGTACCTGGTCATGAAACTTCGTTCCGACTTCGGCTATGCTTGGGTACCTTCCGCGCTACAACCTCCGGTCAGCATTTCACCCACCCTCTCGGCGCCCGGCGCGGTCGCCTACGACGCGACTCATCCCCCTTCAGGCTCTATCCGCGTTTCGCTGAACGTTCAAGACTACCCACCGTTCAATCCTCCGCCTCAACCCACGCCGCAAACACCGGCTGGCGATAATCCCGTCGGATTGCAATCGATCGCGACGCTTTATTTGTCCGTGCCTGGGGAAACTTATCAGGACGGCGCGCGCTACACCGACTCGCGTGGAACCTTCGCCAAACATGTGACCATTACGCCCTTCGGACGAACGAACTATTGGGAGAAGATCGCCTAGTCTGAGCCAGCCGCGCTAAAATGGCCGGTATGCGGACCGAATGGATTCAACCTCGATTTGACGACGCGATCCGGACCCAGATGCACTACGGGCGGCGCGGCATCATCACCGGGGAGATGCGCCATGTCGCGCAACGCGAGCGCGTCGAGCCCGAGCTGATCCGATCGGAAGTAGCGCGCGGCCGCATGATCATTCCGGCCAACATCCACCACACCAATCTCGAGCCGATGTGCATCGGCGTCGCGTCCTGCTGCAAGATCAACGCCAACATCGGCAATTCATCCACGACGTCGAATATCGACGAAGAGGTCGCGAAGCTCCACTATGCAGTGAAGTATGGCGCCGACACCTTGATGGATCTTTCGACAGGCGGCGATATCCCGCGCATTCGCAAGGCGATTATCGAAGCGTCGCCGATTCCAATCGGCACGGTGCCGATCTACGAAGCCCTCACCCGAGTCCGCCGGGTTGAAGATCTCAACATCAACGTGATGCTGGAAGTAATCGAGGAGCAAGCCGAGCAAGGCGTCGATTACATGACCATCCACGCGGGCGTGCTGGTGCAGTATGTCCCGCTGACCACGAAGCGCATCACCGGCATTGTGAGCCGCGGCGGCGCGATTCTAGCGGAATGGATGGTCAAGAATCACAAGCAGAATCTACTCTACGAGCACTTCGACGAAATCTGCAAGATTTTTCAGAAGCACGATGTTAGTTTTTCGCTGGGAGACGGATTGAGGCCCGGTTGTCTCGCCGACGCGAGCGACGCGGCTCAATTTGCGGAGTTGAAGACACTGGGCGAGCTGACCAAGAAAGCCTGGGAGTACGACGTGCAGGTCATGATCGAGGGCCCGGGCCACATCCCCATGGATCAGATCCAGCTACAGGTCGAAAAAGAAGTGGAGATGTGCCACGAAGCGCCCTTCTACACGCTAGGACCACTAGTCACCGACTTCGCCCCTGGCTACGACCACATTACGTCGGCCATCGGCGCCGCCATGATCGGCTGGTACGGCGCATCCATGTTGTGCTACGTCACGCCGAAGGAGCACCTCGGTCTGCCGAATCGCGAGGACGTCAAACAAGGCATCATCGCTTATAAGATTGCTGCTCATGCCGCCGACGTGGCCCGTCATCGTCCGGGTGCGCGCGATCGCGACGACGAACTGTCTCGTGCCCGTTATCGCTTCGACTGGCGGCGTCAGTTCGAGCTCTCACTCGATCCGGAAACCGCGCAAGCCATGCACGATGAAACTTTGCCCGAAGAAGGTTTCAAGGACGCGGCGTTCTGCTCGATGTGCGGACCGAAGTTCTGCTCCATGAATCATTCCGCCAAGACTGAAGAGTTCACCACCTCCGACGCCGACGCGGTGTTGGCCCAAATTGCAACCGCTCCAAAATCATGAAAACCGACGAAGAATATCGTAAAGAGCTGACGCCCGAGCAATACCAGGTGGCCCGAAAAAAGGGCACCGAACCGGCCTTCACGGGCAAGTATTGGAACAATCACGAAGCTGGGATGTATCGCTGCGTGTGCTGCGGCAACCCGCTGTTTGATTCCGGCACGAAATTCGATTCCGGAACCGGCTGGCCGAGCTTCTCGACCCCGGTGGCCGAGGAAAACGTGAAGACGGAAACGGATTCAAGCTACGGGATGCGCCGGGTGGAGGTGTTGTGCAGCAAGTGCGATGCGCACCTGGGCCACGTTTTCGACGACGGACCTAAGCCGGCCAACCAGCGCTACTGCATCAACTCCGCGTCCTTAAATTTCGAAAAGGAGTAGAAATTAGGGACAGTACACTCTGCCCCCGATTTCCGGCAGGCCTGCATTGAACCGAAAGGACTTATCCGCGCAAAAGAATCGGGAATTGAGTGTACTGTCCCCAATTTCAGACTAGCTCCACGCGGTCCATCGCCAAGAACTCGCGAATGTGCGGATGATCCGATTTGTCCAAATCCTTGACCGGTCCGAAGTAAATCGCCCGGCCTTCGAACAGGAATACGACGTGGTCGGCGACCTTGCGCATCAGATCCAGATCGTGCGTCACTACCACCGCTGTCAATCCGAGCTGGTGTTTTAACTTCAGCATCAGCTTGATCAGGATGTCCGACATGAGCGGATCCACCATCGTGGTCGGCTCGTCGTACAAGATGCATTCTGGCTGCGCGGCGAGAGCGCGCGCGATAGCGACCGCGCGCTTGTAGCCGGTGGACAGGTCGGCCGGGTAGGCATCGCGGAAATGTAAAAGGTCCACCATCGACAGCAGACCGTCCACGACGTCTTCCTTGTTCTTCTCGTCATAGTCGCTCCGCAGCTCCAGCGAAAACAGGATGTTCTCGGCCACCGTCAGCGAATCGAACAGCGCCCCGGACTGAAAGACCATGGTGACCTTTTTGCGGATCTCCCGCATCTGCGCTTCGGCGAAATCCGTGGTGTCCTGGTAGGCGACAAACACGCGGCCTTCGTCGGGCTTCAAGAATCCCATGATATGTGCCAGGCTCACCGACTTGCCGACGCCGCTGCGGCCGATGATGGCCAGCGTTTCACCCCCGTCGACATGAAAATTCACGTCGACTAATATGGGATGGTCGAACGTCTTATACACATGGCGGAACTCGATATAGTGGAGTTTCTCGCTCATCGCGACCTTTCGTCGAACTCAATCCATTCAGCTGGAGTGTTGACATTAGCGAGCGAAGCGGCATCCACTGGCACGGCCTCTGTCTCGAGTTCCAGAAGTAAGTCTTTCATTTTAAGCCGTTTATCCCTAATCGCGCGATCCAATGCCGGCAGGCAGCTCCGATGGTAAGCCGCACAGAGCGGTTCCGGTTCCCCGTTTGGGCCAGCGGCAGCCACGCAATTGCCTGCGGTCACCCCAAGTCGCTCCAGCAGCCGCCCGAAGACTCGGGCCGTCAGCCCAGGCATGTCGCAGGCCACAATCAGATTCCAATTCGTCGCGCTGGCCTGGAGAGCGGTGTAGACGCCGCCGATGGGTCCGTTCGCCGGCGCCAAGTCGGCCAAGACAGGGTAACCAAGAGCACGGTAACGATGGGGATCTCCAACGACGGTGACCGTCCCGGCGGCTTCCCGGAGCATGTTTGCAACGTGCTCCAGCAGGGTCTTGCCGGCATAGGGCAACAGGGCCTTGTCGCGACCCATCCGGGTGCTCCCGCCCCCGGCCAGCACAAACCCCGTGCACATCATGAGAGAATATTAGCATTGCGTTCCAGTTGTATCTTAGGCGCCGGACGCTTGCGGATTGGAGAATTCCGGTTATAATCGGATCAAACAATAGGATGCGCTTTTGTTTGGAACTTGTTCTGCGAGCAATGGTTTTGGCCATTATGTCAGGCGCCGGGCTGCGCGCGGATAACGTCACACAGATACCCCCGCCTCGAGTAGTTTCGGTGGTGCGCGCCGATGCCCGCACCGGCCGTCTGGTCCGCAGCATGGTTGTTTCGCCAAAAGCAGCAACGCAGGTTGTGGATCTTGAAGTTCGCGCCATGGTGGAAGAGACCGCCAAGAACCACGACGTTAGCCCGCTGCTGGTCGATTCGGTGATTCAGGTGGAGAGCAATTACAATACCTACGCCGTTTCGCCTAAGGGTGCTCAGGGCCTGATGCAATTGATGCCGGGCACAGCCCGCCAGTTCGGCGTAACGAACTCGTTCGATGCCCGCCAGAACATCGAGGGCGGAGTGCGCTATCTTAAGTTTCTGAAAGAGAAATTTCAAGATGACCGGCTCGCCATTGCGGCTTACAACGCCGGCGAGAAGGCCGTCGCGAAATACGGAAATAACGTGCCGCCGTACACCGAGACCGTGAACTACGTCGCCAAAGTGAGCCAGAAGTACGGCGAAGCCAAACGGTCCGCGGCCGAAAAGAACAACCCCGAACCCAAGATTGCTGAGCAGCCGAAGCCCGTCGAAGAGGCCCATCAGCATATCGTCGGCTATGTCGACTCAGAGGGACGGCTACACATCGCAACTAGATAATTCGAGGATATGCTTCACCTCCCCCGCAAGCGTCCAGGTATAGCGCACACGTTGCTGTGCATTCTGCTGGCGATCCCTGTCTCGGGCGTCGCCCAAGAATCACATCACGTGACAGCGGTTCGTTTCTGGTCGCTGGGCGATATCACGCGCATCGCGGTGGAGACCGACGGCGACTTTCAGATTCGGTCAGACCGGCTGAGCAATCCCGATCGCATCTTCTTTGACCTGGCCGGTACGAAGCCGAGCCTTGGCAAAACTCTGACTGTGATCCCCGTGGCGGACCGGTTCATCCAGCAGATCCGCGTAGCCGAGCCGCAGCACAATGTTACGCGGGTCGTTTTGGACTTGGCGGGAGCGGCGGAAGCAAGCACATCGCGGCTGGACAATCCCAGCCGGCTGATCATCGAACTGCGAGCACCCGGCGGCCAGCACCCGGCAGAAGGCGAATCATCGCGGCCGCGGCGCCCTGAACGCCATGAGTTCCAACCGCCACCAGCTCCGATGCCTGCTTCGGCTCCACAGCGGCCGCAACAAGCGTTGCTCGAACCGCCTCCCGTAGTTGAATCGCCAACGCCGATGTCGGCCATCACCGCGTCGCTCAATTCCAAGCTCTCGTCTCCCACTTTTCGAACTGGCGCACCCGTCGCTCTGGCGAAATCCACCGTTGCACCGTTGACCCCTGCTACGTTGCCGGCGCCGGCCACTGTTCCATCGGCAGCGTTGGTGAAGCCGAGCCCTCCTCCGATGACTGCTTCTCTACCCACGCCCGCCACTGGCGCCCCAGCGCCTGAATTGGCTCTACCCGCCAAACGCAATGCATCCGGCGATCGATCCATGATCCGTGTCCTGGGCCTGAAGGTCGGCAAGATTGTCATCGATCCCGGCCACGGTGGACACGATACCGGCACAATCGGGCCTGATGGTTTGCGCGAAAAGGACCTGGTCCTGGATATCTCAAAGCGGCTGGGCGCTCTAGTCGAATCGCGCATGGGCAGCGAAGTGGTTCTTACGCGCTCCGACGACACCTTTATCGCGCTCGAGCGCCGCACGGAAATCGCTAACGAGACCAAGGCAGACTTGTTTCTTTCGATTCACGCCAATTCCTCGCCAATGCGATCGGCGGCCGGCGTCGAGACCTACTATTTGAACTTCACAACGTCGCGGGCGGCCCTGGACGTAGCGGCGCGCGAGAATTCCGGGTCTCAGAAAAACATCTATGAGTTGCAGGATCTGTTGCAGCAGATCGCGCTGAAGGACAAAGTTGAAGAGTCGCGAGAATTCGCCTCGCGCATTCAGACATCGCTATTCAGCTTGTCG
>JBGPSX010000123.1:0-9653 GCA_041490325.1 Bryobacteraceae bacterium
CCAACAAGTGGTTCACCGAGTCCGCCAATTGCTCCTGGCCATGAAACGCATCCACCAGGAATACCCTTCCCCGTTGATGCAGTGTGCGGGCTACCCAGACCGTCACCGTTAGACTGACCGCCAGATAGATGAAGTAGCTGTAGACGATGTACATGAACCATCCCTCCTCATTTTGAACGTGTTCAAGAACAGGATAGTCCCTAACTCGGAGCCATGTCAAGCTTTTTTGAATACGTTCAAAACAGACCAACTGGCCCTGCTCCGGCCTCAGGAGGCTAACCATTCCAGTAACATAAGGATGGCTGCTATAATAGGTGCGCATGGGCGAAGTCCCGAACGGTGGTTCTACAAAGAAGATTATTTTGCTGCGCCCGCGTGGATTTTGCGCTGGGGTAGTACGGGCTATCGATGTTGTAAAGATTGTTCTAAATCTCTACGGCGCGCCGGTTTACGTGCGTAAAGAGATCGTGCACAACCGGCATGTTGTGGATGAGTTGCGTCAAGCTGGAGCGATTTTCGTGGATGAATTGAGCGAAGTCCCCTCGGGTGCCCGGGTTATCTTTAGCGCGCACGGAGTTTCGCCAGCCGTCCGCGACGAGGCCAAGGAGCGCAATCTCCAGGTCATCGACGCCACTTGCCCGTTAGTAACCAAAGTTCACCTGGAAGCAGTCCGTTTCGCGCGCGAGGATTACACCATCGTGCTGATCGGCCACGCCGGACACGACGAGGTCATCGGGACTCTGGGCGAGGCGCCGGCCTCCACCATGCTGGTCTCTTCGGTCGAAGACGTCGACCGGCTCGAAGTAAAAGATCCGGAAAGAATCGCTTTTCTGACGCAAACCACGCTCAGTCTGGACGAAACGAAGGATATTGTCGAACGCCTCAGGGAGCGTTTTCCCGCGATCAGAGGACCGAAAACTCAGGATATCTGCTATGCCACCGAGAACCGGCAACTGGGCGTCAAGGCGGTTGTGCCGCTGACCGACGTGCTGCTGGTGGTGGGATCGCAGAACAGTTCCAACTCACGCCGCTTGGTGGAAGTTTGTGAGAACGAGGGCGTGCCGGCTTATCTGGTCGACGATAGCCGCGAGGTTAAGCCGGAGTGGCTCCGAGGAGTCCGCACGGTGGCCGTCACGGCCGGAGCTTCGGCGCCGGAAAACCTGGTGCAGGAGTTGATGCAGTCGCTCGAGAAGGAATTCGGCTTCGATTCCATGGAAGAGATGGAATTGAAAGAAGAAGACGTGCGCTTCCATCTGCCCGCGGACCTGGAGCGATCGGCGCTGCGGTTGACTACTATCGCGCGGGTATGACGCCGCAGCTACAAGTCGCCGATTCGCTGCTGTCTGGCGCGTCCAAGGCGCTAAACCGCACGGTTGACTATTTTCTTCGGACGCAGCAGGAACCCGGATATTGGTGGGCCGAACTCACCGCCGACACGACCCTCGAATCGGACTACATTCTTCTTCAACTCTGGCTTCATCCGCCGGTGAATGGCGTCTGGAATCCACCGACGCGACACCTCATCGATAAAGCCGTTGAATCGATTCTCGCGCGCCAGTTGCCGGACGGCGGATTCAACATTTATCCTCAAGGTCCGGCCGATATCAGCGCCACCGTCAAGGCGTATTTTTCACTGAAACTGGCCGGGATCGACTACCATGACGCGCGACTCGCGGGGGCCCGCGACCGCATTCTGGCATTGGGCGGCATTCAATCCGCGAACAGCTACGTCAAGGTGAATCTGAGCCTGTTCGATCTTTACCCCAGGGAAGACTGCCCCTCGATTCCACCGGAGGTCGTCCTTTTCGGCAAATTCATCTACCAAATGTCGTCGTGGACGCGCGCCATCGTAATTCCACTCTCGGTTGTGCATGCATCCAATCCGCGACGGCCGGTTCCCAGTGGATTCAACCTGCAAGAATTGTTCCTCGCCGGGGGCCATGCCGAGTTCGCCCGCTCACGCGAGAGTTACACCTGGCGCAACGTATTCCTGCGTTTGGACCTGATCCTGAAACTCTGGGAAAAGCACGGCTCGAAAGCAATTCGCCGGCGCGCGATCCAGCAGGCCGAGCAGTGGATCTTGGAGCGCACGCGCTCTTCCGACGGGGTCGCGGCCATTTATCCGCCTATGATGTACGTCATCATGGCGCTGGACCTCCTGGGCTACGGTCCGGATCATCCAGAACGCGTGGAGGCGGAGAAGCAATTCAACGCGCTGATGGTGGACGACGGAGAGCGCTTCTTCTTTCAGCCCTGTTATTCGGTGGTTTGGGATGCCGCGATCGCTGCGTTTGCATTGGGCGAGGGCAGCGAACCGCCGCGCGACGCCTTGCGAAAATGCGCCGACTGGCTGCTTACTAAAGAAGTCCGGCGCAAAGGCGACTGGTCGGTGAAGCGGCCCAACACGGAACCGTCGGGCTGGTATTTCGAGTTCGCCAATGAGTTTTATCCCGACATCGACGATACCGCGATGGTTCTGCTCGCGCTCAGCCGATCGAAAGCATCCAAGCCAGCCGAACAGCAGGCCACCGAGCGCCGCGCCATCAACTGGCTGCTTGCGATGCAATCGAAAGACGGCGGCTGGGCGGCGTTTGACGTTGACAATAACTGGCGTCCGCTGAGTTTCGTCCCCTTCGCCGATCATAATGCCATGCTCGATCCTACCTGCCCGGACATCACTGGCCGGGTGCTCGAAGCATTATGCGCCTATGGCCAACAGACGCAGCCGGCGGTTCGCCGGGGAGTCGAGTACCTGGTCCGCACGCAGGAACAAGACGGGAGTTGGTACGGCCGCTGGGGCGTGGACTACATCTACGGAACATTCCTCGCGCTGCGAGGCCTCCAAGCCGCGGGCGTGAGCGATCGGGAAGCTTACGTGCAGCGCGGCCTGGAATGGGTGCGCTCGATTCAGAATTTCGATGGCGGCTGGGGCGAGAGTTGTCAGAGCTACAACGAGGGTTGCTATGTCGCCGCGCCCAGCACTCCGTCACAAACCGCCTGGGCGATTCTTGCGCTGCTGGCCGGCGGCGACACAACCAGCATCAGCCTGCTGGATGGCGTCGACTACTTGATCCGCACCCAGAAAAACGACGGCGCCTGGGATGAACAACTGGCCACCGGAACCGGATTCCCGCAAGTTTTCTATCTTTGCTATCACCTGTACCGGAATTCGTTCCCGTTACTCGCTCTAAACACCTTCCTCAAAGTCAAATTTGCGTCCGAGGACAAAACGAAATGAGATTCCCCCTTTCGATGACGGCCGGGATGGCGACCTATATCGCCCGCAATAAATTCCGCCCCAAGCCGGAGTGGCAGAAGACCGTCGTGGCCGAAGCCGACGTATCCAATCCCTTCCGCATCGTCTACACGCACACGGATGCTCCGCGCAAGCCGCATCCCATGATCAACAAGCGATTCCCGCTGGTGTTGATGCTGGAGCCGCTGCACACCTGCAATTTGACCTGCACCGGCTGCGGGCGCATCCGCGAATACGAATCCACCATCACCCAAAAGCTTTCACTACAACAATGCCTGGATGCGGTGGCCGAATGCGGCGCGCCCATTGTTTCGCTGTGCGGCGGAGAGCCGATGCTGTATCCGGAAATCGGTAAGCTGGTGGCGAAGTTGATTGCAGACAACAAGACCATTTACCTGTGCACCAACGGGATGTTCATTCAGAAACGCCTGAAGGAATTCCAACCCGCTGAGAAATTTTTCTTCAACGTGCACTTGGATGGCATGGAAAAGAATCACGACATCGCGGTGGAGCGCGAAGGCGTGTTCCGCGAAGCCATCGAAGGAGTCCGGGTGGCCAAGCAGGCGGGCTTCAAAGTTTGCACCAACACCACCGTCTACAAAGAGACGGACATGGCCGAGATCGAGGAGTTGTTCGAGTACCTGACGCAGTTCAACGTGGACGGCCACATGATTTCGCCGGCCTACGGTTATTCCTCCGTCAACGACCGCGAGATTTTCATGACGCGCGATGACATCCACGAAAAGTTCAGCACCATCGACGCTATTGCCAAGAAATATCCTTTGAACAGCACGCCCACGTATCTCGAGTTCCTGCAGGGCAAGCGTGATTATCCTTGCACTGCCTGGGGCAATCCGACTTACAACGTGAAAGGCTGGAAAGGCCCGTGTTATCTCATCACCGACGGGCACTACGCGACCTTTGAAGAACTCATGACGAAAACCCAGTGGGAAAACTACGGAGCGGGTAACGATCCGCGTTGCGATCATTGCATGGTGCATTGCGGCTTTGAGCCCTCCGCGGCGCTGGGAATAAATTCGAAACTCGGCGACACGTTCAAGTTAATGACTTGGGCGTTTCGGTAGAACGATTGGAGTGAAGCCGACCCTAGTTACCGGCGCGACCGGTTTCATCGGCTGGCATGTAGCTCGGAAGTTACTCGCTCGCGGCGTAGGGGTGCGAGCGCTGGCGCGGCCATCGAGCAAAGTGCGAGAGCTGGACGTTGAAGTTGTAACGGGGGATTTGCGCGATTCGGAATCGCTAAGGGCAGCGGTGGCCGGATGCGGTGTTGTTTTTCATGTAGCGGCCGACTACCGGTTGTGGGCCAGGGACGAGAGCGAACTATACCGCTCCAATGTGGACGGTACCAGGAACCTCTTGACCGCGGCGCGCGACGCTGGAGTGGAACGTGTTGTTTATACCAGCACGGTCGGCTGCATAGGGGCCCCAGTAGATCGCCTAGGTAACGAAGACGTGGAGGTAAGGCTCGAAGACATGACGGGTGCGTATAAGCGGTCCAAGTTCCAGGCTGAGCAGGTGGCGCTCGAGTTCGCCCGCTCCGGATTTCCAGTGGTGATCGTCAACCCCACCGCGCCGATCGGGGACCATGATTTCAAGCCTACGCCCACCGGGAAGATTGTCGTGGATTATTTGAAAGGCGCGATGCCGGCTTTCGTCGACACGGGTTTAAATCTGGTGGATGTTGAGGATACGGCCGACGGCCATCTGTTGGCTTGCGAACATGGCCGGCCTGGGGAGCGCTACATCCTCGGCAGCGAGAACCTAACCTTGAAGCAGATTCTGACTCGGTTGGCTGCGATCACGGGCGGCCAGGCGCCCAGGTGGCGCATCCCGCATGCTGTAGCCTACGCGGCGGGCTTGGCGAGTACCGGCTGGGCGAATATCACCGGCCGCGAGCCACGCGTGCCGATCGATGCCGTAAAGATGGCTCGCAAAAAAGTTTTCGTTTCGATGGATAAAGCGAAACGCGAATTGGGATATAATCCCGAACCGGTAGATGGCGCTTTGAAACGCGCCGTCGAGTGGTTTCGGGCAAATGGGTACGTTTGATTTTGGCATTCGTCGCGGCGGAGGCTCGGGAATTTGACGGGCTCATCGAACATACCGAGCGGATCGCCAAACTGGATTGGCCGCTGAGCTTCGCGCGGAGGGCGTGGCTGAACGGCCGTGAGATCGTCATGGCAGCCAATGGCCCAGGCCCAAAACTGGCCGCGCAAGCGGCTAACGTGATCAGGCAACACGAGGAACTGGAAGAACTAGTGAGCACCGGATTTTGCGGCGCACTCAACCCGGCCTTGAAGGCTTGCGACATCTTCGTCGCGACCGAGGTGGCGCACGCTCTCAGCGTGCCGCGTTCACACTCGTGTGAACGCCGTTATCAAGAGGGCATACTCCTCTCGCTAGATCGCGTAATCTCAACCGCCGCTGAAAAGTCCCACCTCCACCAAACCGGCGCCGACGCCGTAGAAATGGAAGCCGCCGGAGTAGCAGAGAGAGCCGCGCACTGGAACGTACCGTTCTCCGTCATCCGGGTAGTCACCGACACGGCTCACGAAAGCTTTCCGCTCGACTTCAACCAACTGCGCGACCGCGAGGGCCGCTTCGATCGCGTCAAGATCCTGGGAGCCGCGTTCCGCAAGCCAGCAGCATTTCCGGCGCTGCTGAGACTGAATCAAAGATGCAAAGCCGCCTCCAAGGCGCTGGGAGATTACATTGCCGACACTCGTTTCTGAACCAGTGACGACTCCCGCCACCATGCAGGCAGCCGTCTACACGGGCGAGAGCACCATCGCAGTGCAATCGGTGCCGACGCCTCAAGTTGGACCAGGAGAGCTGCTGATCCGAGTCGAAAGTTGCGGGATCTGTCACACCGACCTCAAGAAAATTGAACACAACCTGCTCACGCCACCGCGCATCTACGGTCACGAGACCGCCGGCGTGGTCGCTGCCGTGGGCCCGGGAGTTCGAGAGTTTTCAGAAGGCGACCGTGTCATCGTCTTTCATCACATCCCCTGTCTTAAATGCTTCTACTGCCGCCACAAGCTGTATGCGCAGTGCCCGGTCTATAAGAAAGTCGGCGTCACGGCAGGCTTCGAACCGGCCGGCGGCGGGTTCTCGCAATACGTCCGCGCGATGGACTGGATCGTTCGCCAAGGCGTGGAGAAGATCCCGGATGGCGTCTCGTTTGACCGCGCCTGTTTCGTCGAACCGGTGAACACTTGTTTGAAAGGCGTGGTCCAGTTGGATCCCCAAGCCGACGACGTGGTGGTGATCCTGGGTCAAGGGCCGATCGGCCTGTTATTCACCATGCTGGTGAAGCGCTCCGGCGCCACAATGGTCGCCACCGATTCCATGCCTTACCGCCGTGAACAGGCGCTGCGCTTCGGCGCTGCAGCGGCTTTCGATCCATCCGACCCGAATCTGCTGGAACGGATCCTCGAGATGACCGGAGGCCGGGGCGCTGATCTGGTGATCGTGGCCGCATCGGCCCAGGGAATCGTCCATCAGGCGGTCCGTTATTCACGTCCCGGAAGCCGTATCCTGCTCTTCGCCCAAACCTCGCATAAAGAGCGAATCGAGGTCTCCGGGGCCGACATCTGTGTAGGAGAGCGTGTGATTTTCGGGTCTTACAGCGCTTCCGTGGACCTCCAGACGGTATCAGCCGATCTAGTATTTAGCGGCGACTTGCCGGTGGAGGAGATCGTTTCGCACCGGTTCCCTTTAGGCGAAATTCGGGCCGGAATTGACCTGGCGTTGCATCCGGAGCCTAAATCGTTGAAAATTATAGTTCAGCCACAGAGGTGGTCTTAAGTGAACACTCAGATGATAGCCGCCGTCCTCTACGGCAAGGAAAACTTGCAAATAGAGGAGGTGTCAGTACCACGAATCAACAAGGGCGACGTTCTAGTACGCGTACAGGCTGCGCTCACGTGCGGTACCGATGTAAAGGTGTTTCGACGTGGCTACCATGCGCGCATGATTGTTCCGCCCGCGCTGTTCGGACATGAATTAGCTGGCGATATCGTTGCTGTCGGCGAAGGCGTGCGCGATTTTCGGGTTGGTCAACGCGTGGTTGCGGCCAACTCTGCGCCGTGTCTGGAATGTTTCTTCTGCGAGCGCGGGAACGAAAACCTATGCGACGATCTGCTTTTCAATAACGGCGCTTATGCCGAATACATTCGCATTCCGTCCCGCATTGTCGACCGGAACATGTACGAGATTCCCCGGCACGTCACTTACCAGGATGCGGCTTTAATTGAACCGCTGGCGTGCGTACTGCGTGGCTTGGATGAAACATCGATCCGCAGCGGCGATAGCGTTGCGGTCATCGGTTTGGGACCCATCGGCTTGATGTTCGTTCGTCTCGCGAAGGCTTACGGCGCTCGGGTGATCGCGATCGGCCGCCGCAAAACGCAGCTCGAAAGAGCCGCCGATATGGGCGCGGATGAATTGCTGATCGCCGACGATCCGGACGAAACAGTTCAAACCGTTAAGGACCTGACCGATCGGCGCGGCGTCGACATCGCCATTGAAGCCGTCGGGAATCCCGACGTTTGGGAAATGGCGGTTAGGTTGTTGCGTCGTGGCGGAACGGTAAACTTCTTCGGCGGGTGCCCCAATGACAGCCGCATCAGCCTGGATACAGCCCTGATGCATTATTCCGAGATCACTTGCAAGGCCAGCTTCCATCACACGCCAGCGCACATCTGGAAGGCGCTCGATTTCGTGAGCCGCGGCGTCATAACGGCGCGCGACTTCGTGAATCGCGTGGAGCCTCTCACCAACCTGCTGGAAGTGATGCGGCATCTGATGAGTCACAACGGTCACATGAAGACCGCCATCATACCCTAGTGCCCTTGCTCGCCCCCAAAGAGTACGTTTACTCGGCGGAGGCGCTGAACGATACCTACACCAAGCCTGACGCCGAGCGGTACACGCGTTGGCTGGCGACGAGTCACTACGAAAACTTCCACGTCGTATCGTTCTTGCTTCCCAAACGCCTGCACCAGGACTTCTATAACGTCTATGCCTTTTGCCGCTGGGCCGACGATCTGGGAGACGAGATCGGCGACCCGGCCGAAAGCCTGCGTCTGCTGGCGTGGTGGCGTGTCGAGTTGGAAGCGATGTATGCCGGACAAACGAAACATCCGGTCTTCGTGGCGCTGGAGGGGACGGCTCACAAGTACGATCTCCCGATTGAACTTTTCTCCGATCTGATCAGCGCGTTCGAACAGGACCAGAGCATCACACGCTACGACAACTGGTATGACGTCTTCGCGTACTGCCGTCGCTCGGCGAATCCAGTGGGACGACTGGTGCTGCGGCTGTGTGGTTATGCCGATGGCGAACGCGACCGGCTTTCGGATGCCACTTGCACCGCGCTGCAGCTTGCCAACTTCTGGCAGGACGTAACAGTGGACTTCGAAAAGGACCGGGTCTATCTGCCGCTCGACCTGCTGGCGCGGCATAGTTACGCCATAGAAGATCTCGCCGCGCGGCGCTTCAACCCAGCCTTCCAAGCCGTGATGCGCGAGGCAGTGGACGTCGCAAGAAAATTGTTTCATGAAGGACTGCCGCTGGTGAAAACCGTAGGCCGGCGCCTGGCTTTCGATCTCGAGCTTTTCAGCCGAGGCGGATTGCGAGTCCTCGACAAAATCGAGCAGCAGAACTACAACGTGCTGGCTCGACGTCCGGCCATCTCGAAATTCGAGCGCGTGCAGTTGCTCCTCACCACGTTGTGGCAAACTCTGTGAACCTGGAGGTATCCTATGCCTTCTGCCGCAAGATCGCCCGCCAGCGCGCCCGCAACTTTTACTATTCCTTTCTGCTTCTCTCGCGCGAACAGCGAGACGCTATGTGCGCGATCTACGCATTCATGCGTTACTGTGACGACATCAGCGAGGCCGAAGGCGCGACCAGACAAGGAATCGATGGCTGGCGCGGTCAGCTCGACCTCGCGCTCGGCGGCGAGGCCGGCGAAAGCCCATTGTGGCCGGCCTTCATGGACACCGTGCAGCGGTACAGGATCCCACGACAGTATTTCCACGAAATGATCGATGGCGTCAGGGGCGATCTTGAACCTCGCCAGATCGCAACGTTCGACGAGCTCTATCGATACTGTTATCAGGTCGCCAGTGTCGTGGGCCTCACGATCATCCACATCTTCGGTTTTGAGTCGCCCGACGCGCTGCCGCTGGCGGAAAAATGCGGGATCGCTTTTCAGTTGACTAACATTCTGCGCGACGTCGGTGAGGATCAGGCACACGGCCGTGTCTACATTCCCGAGGAAGACCTTCGAGCATTCGATGCTGACCTCTCACGGCATGACGAGCAATTTGTAAAGCTGATGCGCTTTGAGGCGGATCGCGCGAGAGAG
>JBGPSX010000124.1:0-9622 GCA_041490325.1 Bryobacteraceae bacterium
GGATCAGATGGCCGCTGGGGCCATGCGGCCGTATGAAGACGCCGTGATCCGGCTGGCCGAAGTACCTGGATTCGGGCCCGACTCGGCGCAACAGACCATCGCCGAGGTGGGTGCGCAAGCCCAGTCGTTCGGCTCGGCCGCGAGGAAAGTGCCGAACGCAACCATAGTTCTCGTTCTCCGAAAGGGAATCCATTCCTGCGCCGAATCCTCACACAAGCAGCCCAGGCGGCGGTCAAAAAGAAGGGTTCCCATTTCCAGATCGTCTTCCGCCGATGGGTGCCCAAGCTCGGCTACCAGGCGGCCATCTGGGCTATCGCACACAAGCTAGGCCGCCTGGTTTGGAAGATTCTCCACGACGGCGTTCACTACATCGAACGGGGTGAGGAATCCAATCCTACCGTTCAGCGCCGTCGCGCCAACAAGATGGTCCAAGCTCTTCGCAGAATGGGCTACAAGGTCGAGATTTCCTCGCTCAACACTCAACCCGCCCAAGGGTGATTTTCAGGGGAGCGGTGGTTCTACTAACGCGACCCGGCCGCTTTACGCCGTGCAAACTCGAGTACGTCCGCTTCCGCTGCTCTGCTTAGATCCGGACTGCGATCCCTGACCACCTGCAACATTTCCTGCGCGTACGGTCTTCTCTGTTCCACCGCCTCCACAATGAAAGCATACGCCTTCGGATCGCCCAAGCTCGCTAATTCACGCGCGCTGTTGGTGCGCACCCATTGTTTCGGCGAGTGATCTAGCGCCTCGCGGATGTAGGGCAGCGCCGCTTCCCCATAGTTTGCATGCAGGGCGTTCACCAGCGATGAACTTCCACCACCCAATGGATCATCGGCATCCACCGTCATCATGCGCGCCGCCAGGCGAGGCAAATCGTCGGGAAACTTCAGCCACGCAATGCAGATTTGCGCCTGCTCCCGCGAAGCTCCGCTTTCTACCATCTTCCAAAGCAGGTCACGCGATTCGCGCGTCGGAATACCGCCCAGGTTGAGCGCCAGTTCCTGAAGCACCCGTGCATCCGCCCGTTCGAACACTCCAGGCGCCGCGCGAAGCACCGCGCCGGCAAGCTCGTCCGCGATCGGATTCACCTTCCCGTCGACCACCCGAGTGCGTCCGATGAGCGCCAAAGCTCCCTCGGCCTTCAGCTCCACAGGCGAATCCAGCCACGATGAGGAGGACACGGCCAGCTTGTACCGCTCGGAAGCATCCAGATAGAGGCCCAGCGTCTCCACCAGCGCCTGCGTCACACCCCATCGCGCGATCCAATCCTTCAGGCTCGCTTTCACCAGATCGCGATCGAAATAGCGCAAGCTATAGGATGCGAATCGGCGCACCAGTTCATCGCTGTCCTCGGTGTAGCGCAACAGGGCAGGCAGCGCAGCGGCATCCGGATTGGCGAGCAGCGACGGCAGAAAATCGCCCACGATCTCGCCCGGTTTGGTTGGCGCCGACTTCAACTTTTCCGCCAGCCACTTCGACCGCTGCTCGCCCGAGAGCGGCTGCACGTGGATATCGAACCAGTCCGAACGTTCTACTTCGACGACGTCAATTCCGTTTACCGTTGACCGCATCTCAGTCCCCGTAAACCGGACAGAGTAAGTTCCCGGCTGATCGAAATGGAATTGGAGATGCAGCGGCAAGCGCGACTTTGGCGAGCCCTCAGGCGCAATCGAACCATTCAATAAACCGATTCCAACTCTCATGCTCGGCCCCTGGTAGGCACGCGGGGTCAGGATGACGCCGTTCCGCCGAACCTCGAACTTCGCTCCACCGAAATTCTCGGCCTCGAGTGAATACGGATATCGAATGTCGTACGGCTGCGGCCGCTCAATGTGTATCCACACCGGCATGTCAACGTAGGCCTGACCTTCCATAGAGAGAATTGCCTTGGGAGGTCCGAACGGAATCAAGACCGGCGGCCCAGCGCGGCCATCCACCACCACAATGAAAGGCGCATCTCCGGCCGCCGGCACGTCCTTCGGAATTTCGAGATTGATTTGCGTTGACGAAACATACAACAGCCCGGCCGGCTGGCCGGCCACCAGAACACGCACGCCGCATCGCTCTGTCGGATACGGCACGGTGGGATTACCTTGCTGGCAGGATTCGCCCGAAGCGAGGCCAGTGCCGTAGATCGTCGCCATTTCGCCGGGGCGCATCGACTCGGCATGCGTTCCCCGGACCGGCGCCACACTCTCGCGCGTAAAACGAGGCTGTGCCCGCGCCGGTGACATGCTGAGCAGCGCCAAACCAAGAACGATCACCCAATTTCGAGCCACGTTACTTAGACTGATAGCGGTTCCATCCGGTTCCAGCCGTGACCGAGCGGACCCAAGCATGGGGATTGCGGTCCGCATAAGAAGTACAATGGCGCAGGAACATTCTCGTGCCATGATTATGGAGTCCGCCGAACCCGGGAAGATCACCGGTTTGTTGAAAGCCTGGGTGGGCGGAGATGCGGCCCGCGCGCGAGCGCCTGATTCCGCTGGTCTACCGGGAACTGCACCACATCGCCAGCCGCTACCGCCGCAACTTTGGCGCCGGAGACACCCTCCAAACCACGGCATTGGTGGACGAAGCCTACCTCCGCCTGGTGGAAATTGACAACGTCGACTGGCAGGACCGCCTGCATTTTTTCGCCGTCTCAGCGCAGTTGATGCGGCGGATTCTGGTGGATGCGGCTCGGGCACGCGGCGCGGCCAAACGCGGTGGACCGTCCACTCCCGTGGATCATCTGAATCTGGATGAGATCGCCGCGCCTGATTCCGAGCGCGGGGGAGAGTTAGTGGCGCTGGACGACGCGCTGACCGTCCTCGCGCAGCAGGATCCCCGGCGTGCCCGCATTATCGAGCTGCGCGTTTTTGGCGGCCTGACGGTGGAGGAAACGGCTCAAACGCTCAGTCTCTCGCCTCAGAGCGTGATGCGGGATTGGAAGCTGACGAAAGCGTGGCTGCTGCGGGAGCTGTCGCAGGAAAGCACGCCGCCCGCAACGGCCGGTTAGCACGGTTCGGGCCCTGAAGTTTCCGGCTCTTCTCGCCGAAAAGAAGAGTGATGGGGTATCTCTCGGTCATTCTTCTGTTGGCAGCCTGCAGCCTCAATGCCGGGCAGCCCGAAAGATTCGTCGAGAGTGTCCTGCCTTCGCTCGCCTACGGTTCATCCTGTTGGTCCAGCGTCAACCTCCAGAATC
Organism: Bryobacteraceae bacterium; assembly: GCA_041490325.1. GTDB lineage: Bacteria > Acidobacteriota > Terriglobia > Bryobacterales > Bryobacteraceae > Palsa-89. The sequence goes on from JBGPSX010000124.1 coordinate 3,191, forward strand.
TTGGCAACCGGCCCGTCACCGTCGAGATTCAATCGCATCGCGCCAGTGGCGCGCTGGTTCCCCTCGTCGATCACCCGCAAGAAACCGTCCAGGTCCGCTCAGGAGAGCGTGCCCGTTACCGCCTCGAAATTGAAGGAGAAACTGGAAGCGCGTGGGTGAAAGTTCGCGAACTCGTTCCCGCTCCCGAATTGTCGCCCGTAATCGCAGTATCGGGCACCACGGAGTGCACCATCGGAAACCAATTGCGGACCGCGGACCGCGAGGTTACCTATCCGACCCGGAATCCGTGGCTCGATGCGGACGTTCGAGACATGCCAGGCAATCTGATCTCGCTAGTCAACACGTCCGAGCACGCAGCCAGAGCGTCACTCTGCTATTCCTCAGGCGATCTTTATTCCGATCCAGGGCAGCGAGTGTCACAACTGACTCCGATCTGTTCACATACGGCGGAAGTACAGATCGCCCCATTCAGCGCCCGCCAATTCCCGATCGAACGTGAAAGCAGCACCCACTTTTCAATGAAGACCCGAGGCGAATCGATCGTCCTCCAAATGCTCCACCCTGTTGAATCCAGCGTGAAACTCTACTCAGTGGACTCCACCATCCGCTTCGAATCAGAAAAGTAGGGCAGGCTTGAGACGGCGCTGCCCTTCAAGGCAGCAGTGTTGATATTCCGAAACTCACAAATCGCATCCAGGATCTTCCCAACACTCTCGTCAATCGTCTCCAGATCCGTCCGGCACTCAACCTCCGCGCGCAGTGGCGGCTCATATGGATCATCTACTCCCGTCATCCCCCGCAACAATCCCGCGCGAGCCTTAAGATACAGCCCCTTGACGTCCCTGCGCTCACACACCTCGAGCGGCGCGTTTACGTAAACTTCCATGAATTGCCCAATGGAATGCCGCACCTGGTCGCGCGCATCGCGATACGGCGAAATAGCGGAAACCAGCACGATCACACCATGCCGCGTCAGCAATTCCGCGACAAATCCGATTCGCCGGATATTCTCATCGCGATCCTGCTTGCTGAAGCCGAGCCCCTTGCTCAATTGCTGGCGCACCACATCGCCATCCAGCCACTCCACGTCCAGGTCGCGCGCCCGCAGCCCCTCACAGACGGCGTGCGCCAGCGTGCTCTTCCCCGAAGAGCTCAGCCCGGTGAACCAGATTGTGAAACCAGGAGACAACGCTATCAGTCGACCGGATTACGAGGGAACTTGATATACGGCAAGCGCACGCCTTGATCGAAAACCCGATCCGCGCGCATCGCAGAAGGTGCTTCGAAACCCGCGGCGCCCCCCGCAGTCGCGAAGTCGTCTTGTTCCACTCCATCGCCGCTCACGCCTAGCCCGCCCACCAAAACACCGTTCTTGTAAAGCGGAAGTGCGCCTGGGAAAAAGACAATCCCATTCTGATTCGGGTTCACCGGCTGCGACCCTTGCGTGCAAGGATGCAGTGTGTCGAATTTGTAAAGTTCGAAAAATGGACCGGGTGATGCGTAATCAATCCCCGGCGGATAAAAGGGCTGCGCCCCAAAACTAATCGTCCGATTCGTAATCGCCGTGTTCATAGGCACGCCGGGAAGATCGTCAGATCTGCGATTCGGGCCGCTGAAGAAGATTACATTCCGAGCCTTTGCCACCGCCACATCGATACTGAAAATGGTTGCGTCCGGCATGCGGTTCAAGGCCAGAACGGCGCCATCCAGATCGGCTACGGCGATGACAAACCGCGCACGCGAACCCAGTGGCAGCCGGATAACCGCGCGAGTCAGATTTCCTTGCGCTACGGTGTTGTCGACGATACGGCGCACTTCGTCTTGCGTCAGGCCGCCCACTGGACCACCGCGCGGCGCTACCAGATCGCCTTCGGGCGCTGGCCCGGGGCTGTCGATTGGTCCCAGGTAATAGCTGCCATCGGCCCTCCCCGCCGAAAATCCCGCGGGCATCGTGGTTTGATTGACGAACGGCAGCGCGATTCCATCGATGATCACGACGCCGGGAGAAGCCGGCGATGGACCGAAGCCCGCGCCGATCGCGCCGGTGAATGCCGCAAATTCCGCCACTTCCGGGCTCACGCCGGTCACGCCCACGCCACCAACTATGAGTCCATTCTTGAACAGCGGTACGCCGCCGGGATTTACAGCGGTGGGATCGCTGTCATTCAGATCGGCCTTGCCAGTGAGAATGCCAGGACCCGGTGAACCATCCAATGCGCGCGAGGGTGGCACCGTCTTCCCGGAAATGTAGTCCGCGAAGAACGGGCAGCCGCGATTCGTATTTTCGATACCGTACAGAGCGGCGTTCCCGGTGAAGGAAATACCGGGAGGAAAATGAATTCCGCTAATGAAGCGTACAGTTCGCGACGAGAGCGGCGCTTGGTTGTTGCTGAAAAATCCAGCGGTGCGAGCCAATGCGATCGCGACATCATTGGCATCGGCCTGGCTGCCGAAATTCGCTTTCGCGGTGACGGGAGCAGCCGATTTACGAAACACGGCCAGAATGTTGCCCTGCCGGTCAGTGACAGCAATCACCAGCGCAGGTGAATCCACCGACGCCGCTGCGCTCTGCACCACGGCTTGCACGTCCGCGGCTGTCAGAATCTTCGATGTATCCACGGCGGCGGGATTGTCGTCAGAGGCCGCTGGCGGATCGTCAAATGCATTCGACTGAATCGGCACCAGCGTAACAGCAACCGCCAGCGCAGCCACCCAGGCAGGTTTTGAGACGACAGATCGTTTCAATGCCATGATCCCAACACACGCCCGCGGCTGCCGTTATTGCAGCAGCGAATTCAAAGCCTTCAAATCGCGAGCGAACCTAACGCCATTGTAAGCCGATGGGTCCTCGAGTTGCTGAAACAGACCGTTGATTCCGGTCCGAACCTGGGTATCGTTCGACAGTTTGCCGCTCTTCGAATAGGCGATGAACAATGAATCCAGCACCATGGTCGCTTGCTCGGCCGATCTCTCGCCCTGCTCAGTGATCGCGTCGGCGTCCCCCGAGATGGTCTTCATCAGACGCAGCGTCATGGCCGGATCGAACTTCATGGCGTTCAGCCGTTGCGCCAAACGATCGGACAGTTCCGCCGTGCTGGACGCCTGCGCCGCAATTTGGCCGCGATCCGAACGCAACGACGTCACCAGCGAATAAACCTTGTCGACATCGGCAGTCAGTTGCTGCGCTGCCCCCGCGTCGGCTTCCTGGATCACGCGCCGGAAAACCATATAGCGCGCCAGATTCATCGGCGGATTCCCGGGACGCCGTCCCGCGTAGCCGCGTTCCTGCCGCCAGCTATCCTTCGCCGCCACCAGGCTGTGATGACAAGCGAAACAGTCCAGCTCCGCGTATTCGGGCCAGATGCCCCCTTGCGACTCCCGCGCGATCCGCTTCAACTGCTCCCGCAACTGCACCGCCTGCCCAACCGCCAAAGCGCGCACGCCGAACAACGGATCCTTGTCCACTTCTTTCCAATGCGGCGGCATCACCGACATGAACGAGTCCAGCTCGAAATAAAGATCCGGATGTCCCGCCGCGATCAGTTCATGATCCACCGATTTTTCCGGCGTTCCGAGATGGCAAGTGAGACATTTCTCACTACGCTTGATCAGGTCGCGCGTATTGTACATCCCGAGTTCGTTCGACTTCTCGAAATTCCACCCGCGCGTCGTATGCGGACCCAGCCACGCCGACGCCGGCCCATGACAGTTCTCGCACCCCACGCCATCAGTGAGGTCGAAAGTCCGAGCTCGCTGATCCACAGGAACGTCCAGCGCGTGACATGCCAGGCAGCGCGGCGCGGTCTCGGGTTTTCCAAGCCCCATGATCTTCGCGATCCGCACGCCTATCGGGTTCGTGAGATTCACGTACGCGTGCGCGTGCTTGTCGCGCACCACCCAGGTGCTGTATTCGTTTTGCAGAACGGTCGTGTCTTCGCGAGGCTGCACGCCGCCATGACAAGCCGGCGAACTGCATGAGCCGGGCCCCGTGAACTTCGACGGCTCGTTCGCGTCAGCTCCAAAAAGGGAGCCCGCCACCACAGCCAAGCATAAAACGTATCTCATGCGACGTGTATCTGCTAGCGTATCAAATCCCTAGCGATCACGATACAGTTCGCAAAAGGGGGGCTGGCTTGGGCTGGCTCGGATTTCGCCGTTCTTGCGAAACTCCGTGCCTGTACCCCTTTTGCCCTACGAATCATACTGCTGGAAATAAGCGCCGCACTCCACTAAGTGTTCCCACTCACGCGAGTGCAAGCTATAATAAAACCTCGTAACATCCGAAGAGGCGAGCGTTTGATCTTCGACGATCTTAGAGCAATTCAGAACCAATACGGCTATCTCCCGGGCGAGCAGTTGGAAGCCCTTTCGAAGCGTGCTGAGATTCCTCTCTACCGCATCCACGGCGTTGCCGATTTCTATCCGCATTTCCACCTCGCGCCTCCGCCCAAAGTGACTCTGCGCGTCTGCACGGATATGACCTGCCACCTGCGCGGCGCCGAAAATCTGCGGGTCGGGCTGAAACAGCGCTTTCAAGGCATGAGCGAGAACGACGTCAAAATCAGTGAGGTGTCCTGTCTCGGCCAATGCGACGGCGCACCTTCGGTTTCGATCAACGATCATATCTATCGCGGCGTCACTCCCGCGCAAGCCGAAGCCTTGGTCCTAACCGCGCTCGGCGGAAGCGGGCTTCCGCACATGCCCGCCGACTCCAGAGTCACTGGCCTGGCCTCAGATCCTTATCGCGACACGGAACATTACGGCGCTCTGCGCAGCGCCGTCGCAACGCGCGATTGGGATGGCATCATTGCAAAGTTGAAAGCCAGCGGATTGCCCGGACTCGGCGGCGCCGGATTCCCCACCGGCATCAAGTGGGAATTGGTCCGCAAGGCGCCCGGCCCCGAGAAATACGTCGTCTGTAATGCCGATGAGAGCGAGCCCGGCACCATTAAGGATCGCTTCATCCTCCAGAACCTTCCGTTTCTCGTCATCGAAGGCATGATCCTCGCCGGCCTGGTGACCGGCGCGCAGAAGGGCATCCTTTATATCCGCCACGAGTACCAAAATCCCGAACACGTCCTGCAGGAAGAAATCGACCGCTGCTATCAGGAAGGCCTGTTGGGATCCGGCATCCTCGGTTCGGATCTGATTTTCGATCTCGAAATCTTTGTCAGCCCAGGCGGTTACATCTGCGGCGAAGAGAGCGCTCTGATCGAAGCTATCGAAGGCAAGCGAGCCGAGCCCAGAAATAAACCCCCGTTCCCCGTCACGCATGGCGTCTTCAACAAGCCCACGGCCTTGAACAACGTCGAAACGTTCGCGAACGTGCCGCAGATTCTGGTCAACGGCGTGGACTGGTACAAAGCGCAAGGACAAGGCGGCGCGGCGGGATTAAAATTCGTCGGAATCAGCGGCGACGTCGTCAACCCCGGAATTTTCGAAATCCCGATGGGACTCCCGATGTCCGGCGTCATCTACAAACTAGCCGGCGGAATCGTAGACGGCAAATCTCTGAAGTCCTTCGCGCCGTCCGGACCGTCATCCGGTTATTTACCGGCATCGATGGTCGAAGTTCAGCTCGACTTCAAATCGCTCGCAGCAGTCGGCTCGATGCTCGGCTCCGGGGCTATCGTCGTATGCGCGGAAGGCCGATGCATGTTGGACATGGCTCTCAATGCCGTAAAATTTTTCCGCAACGAATCCTGCGGAAAATGCGTGCCGTGCCGCGTAGGCTCTCAAAAACTAGTAGATATCCTCACCGGCTGGACACACGGCAAGGGTTCCGCCGCCGACATGCCGTTAATCGACGAGCTAGTCGACGCGCTGAAACTAGCCTCAATCTGCGGCCTAGGCCAATTCGCCCACGCCCCCCTCAGTTCCGTCTTGCAACACTTCCGCGAAGAAATAGACGCGCACATCTACGACCACCGCTGCCCCGAAGGCGTCTGCCCAATGCGCGAGGAGAGAGGCATATGAACCGTGGCGCACGCACTCCTGCGTGCCGCGTTCACACTCGTGTGAACGCCGTGGGTGGCCTCCAATCATGAGCGACATCCAACTAACCATCGACGGCCTCCCCGTAACGGTCCCTCAGGGAACCACAGTCTTCGACGCCGCCCGCATGAATGGCATCCCGATCCCCACGCTCTGCCACCAACAAAACGAAACGCCAGTCGGTGTCTGCCGCGTGTGTTTAGTCGACGTAGGCGGCCGCGTTCTGGCAGCCTCCTGCGTCCGCCCCGCGGAAAACAACATGGTGGTCGCCACCAACAACGACAAGGTAAAGCGCACCCGCCGCACCCTGGTCGAAATGCTGATGGCCGATCATCCCAGTCCCTGCGCCCGCCAGCGCCAGTCCAACGACTGCGAGTTGGAAGTGATGGCTCGCCACGAAGGCGTCACCAATCCGCGTTTTCCGAAAAAGCTCTCCCC
>JBGPSX010000125.1:0-9617 GCA_041490325.1 Bryobacteraceae bacterium
TACGCGCTTGGCCGCGTGGGCGATGTCGCGCAACCAACCGGGCGCGGATGGCGAGCGCGGCGTGATCATCAATACTGCTTCGGTGGCCGCCTTCGACGGGCAGATCGGACAGGCGGCTTACTCGGCTTCGAAAGGCGGGATCGTGGGATTGACGCTGCCGATCGCGCGCGACTTATCGGGCGTCGGCATTCGCGTCATGACCATCGCACCGGGCCTGTTCGATACGCCGCTGCTGGCCGCGTTGCCCGAAGACGTGAAGGCGTCGCTCGGAGCGATGGTTCCCTTCCCCAAGCGCCTGGGCAAGCCGGCCGAGTATGCGCAGCTCGCCAAACAGATTATCGAGAATCCAATGCTGAACGGCGAAGTGATCCGCCTGGACGGCGCAATTCGGATGGCTCCCAAGTAACGCGTCCATGTCAGCTTTGTTGTTCACGGTCATGGCTTCGTGAAGCCGCGAAGCGAAAAGAGAACCCCCTGGGCTAGTTCTCCGGTTCGTGCCAGCACTTCCAGCTTGCGATAGATGTTCTCGGCTGATTGCGGAGATCGCAATCCAACTCCAACGACGGCAACGGCCCGTAGATCATCGAAGACTCTATAGACTACACGATACTGCTGCCAAGGAAAGCTGCGGTAGCCCGTCGGGTCACCCGCGAGCTCATGCGAACAACCCACTGGATCAGGCGCAACTTTTTCCAACAATTCCCTTTTAAGCGGACCCTTTAGTTGTTTTGGAATTATCGTCTTGATGTCTGCGACCGCGCCGCCAGTGAACTTGAGTACGTACACTTAGTCCTCCGCAAAGGCGTCCTCCAGCGAGTGGAGTTTGCCCAAGCGAAGGTCTTCCTCAAGTGTGTCCGCTGCCGCCAGGATCTGATTGAACATCTTTCGGTCCATGGCGATCTCCAAAGTTTCGACGGCAGCTTCCAATCTCCTCCGGAGCTGATCAAAGTACTGCTTATCCAGAACGACCCTTTCATCTGCTTTGTCGTTCGCCTTGATTAGGAGTACTTTTCTTCCCCGCGCGCGCCGCAACAGCGCTTTTTGGTTCTGTCGAAGCTCAGATCGATTGACTTCGATCAACTCTGCATCCGTCAACGCTTTGGAAGCCATTGTTCGCCCCATCTGTACACAGTCACGCTCGTTCTGTACAACTTAATTGTACCTGAGCAGCGCTCGACACTGCTTTGGAGGCTACGGCGTGACGACCAAGCTGGCTGGCACGCTGGCGACGTTACCGATGATCACCGAGATTTCTTGCGTCCCGAGCGACGCCTGCGCGGGCACCACGAAGTTCACCTGGGTCACTCCCACCAGGCCGGGAGGAATCCCAATGAATTGGATAGCGGCCTTGATCCCGCCGATTGTCACTGTTGCGGACTGCGCCGGCGCAGGCAGATTTGCTAGCGAGGTTCCGGCGGGCGGCGCGGATCCCGTGGGGATGGCCGGCGTGACGGCGCCGTCTCCAGTGATGAAAATCGTGACCACTTGACCGCGCGTCGCGCTTTTCGCTGGGACCACGGCTCCGGTGCGATCGGTGAAAATGCCGGGAGCGGTTGCGGCCACCGGGAAAGCGCTCGATGACGTCTGGCCGTTGTTGTTGATCACCAGCGAAACCGTCGAGTTGGCTAATGCCTCGTACGGAATTTGTAGATTGATCTGGCTGGGCGACACATAGTAGAGCGGCGCCGTGACACCGTTGATGGTCGCGGAAACTCCAGCGAGTTGCGCTGGCAGTGGAACCGTCGCGGCGCTCCAGGTGGAGGGCGCGAGATTAGAACCGAATACCGTCAGAATCATCCCGGGCGCGAAGCTCTGGCGGAAAGAAGCTCCGTTCGCAAGACTCGAAATCGAAGGCGGACCGGATGACGCGGAACTGACCGTGAGGGCAACCGAAGCAGTTGCGGTGGTGAAGGAATTGTCGCCGGCATACTGCGCGGTGATGTTGTTTAGGCCGAGCCGGAGCTGCCCTCCGGTGACCGTCAGAGGGGCGGCCGCAGTTCCACCCGATCCCGCCAGCGGCGCAACGCCCAGCGACTCGCTGCCGAGATTGAAAGCGACGTTGCCCGACGGCGTGTTTCCAGTGGCGCTGGTGACTGTGGCCGTCAAGCTTACGACGCCGCCCGAAGGCAGGCTGCTCGCGCTGGCGCTCATCGTCATGGCAGGAGTGCTGCGCGTCACCGACGCCGATGGATTGCTCCAGGCATGAATGAGCGTGTTCGCATCCACTGAGCCGAGCCCTGTGGCCTGATCGTATCCTGGCGTGGCGCTAAAGCCATAGGAACCGGAAGTGCAGTTCCGCGATCGCGCTCCGCACGTGACATTGACAATGTTGTCGCCGGCGGTGATGTCGTGAAATACGCCGGCCGCGGTTTGCGCGAGCGTGTACAATTTCGGATTGATGTTGCCGAGGCCGGGCGCGGATTGCGCTCCAGTCGATAGCAGATATTGATTGAGCAGCGTGGCGATTCCCGCGAACGCCGGCGCCGAAACCGACGTCCCGCCGAAAACGGAGAGGGCTCCGTTCGTATAGACCAGAAAGCCGTCGTGTTCGGCGGAGGCCGTGAGCGACACATCGGGAACGTTACGCGCGTTGTTGTCCGGCACTCCCGCGCCCGTCTGCCAGGACGGCTTCAAGAAGTAAACGCTCGCGCCTCCGCCTCCGGAAGACGGTTCATCGGCCGTGCTGTCGTTCCAGACCATTTCCGGGATGTAGCTCAACACCGAAGCGCTGTTGACATCGTTCGCGGCATTCCAATAGACACCGGATCCTTCGTTGAATTCGGTTCCTCCAACGCCGGTCACTTCCGGAATGCCGGCGGGGAGGTCCACCGCTGGGCCGCCACCATTAGTCGAAGGCGGGTTGACGCAGTCGGCGCCGCCCGAGTCTCCGGAAGCCGAGAACCAGGTCATGCCCTGCGCGTTCCCCTGACGCGCCCAGGATTGCATTGTCAACGCATCCGAGCGCGGCGTCAGCGTTTCACACAGTCCGTAGCTCAAGCTGAGAACCGGCGCCAGATTCTGATCGATGGCGTATTGCACTGCGTCCATCACATCGTTCGAATAGACGTAGATGAGACTCGCGTTGGGCGCCACCGCTCCTGACCATTCCAGATCGAGATCCGCTTCCGCCAAATCGTCCGTCTGAATTCCAGGATCGCGAGTATTAGGAACCAGCATCACCTGCGGATCGCTGGGCGGCAGGTTGAAGCGGCTGCGGAACTGCTGGATGTCCGCGAGCTTGATCTGCGTTTGCCCGGCGACCACAATCTTTTGCCCGTCTCCGCTGATGCCCGCGCTATACAGTGGCTGGATGTTGTAGATGGTTGCAACATCGCTCGGGCTCAAGTAATGATTGCCCTTGCTCGACGTGAACTGCGGCTGAACGCCCGAGGTCTCTAACGTCCGCAGACGCTTCGATCTGGGTTTCATCCGAAAATCGTTCAGCCCATGAATGCCGCGGACTACCAGCTCCAAGGCTTGCGGGATGGTGGGCTCTGAGTCGTTGGCGAAGTGCATCTCGCCGTTTACGTCGTAGCGGTGGATCTCGGCGCCGAAGGCGTTTCTCACGTCGCCCGCTGTACCGCTGAACGAAATCCAATTGCGGCCTCGGGCGACGCCGGTCACTTTGAAATTCTGCTGCTCCAGCCATTGGACGATTTTGTTCAAGTCTTCGGGGCTGGTGCCGAATCGATCGGCGTACTCTTCCGGCGTCAGCCAATGATGGTAGTTCGGCGAAGCGGCATCTTGCTGTTCGGCGAGCAGCTTATCTAGCGCGGCCTGCTGGTCGGCGGACGGCTTCAGAGCTAAGGTCAGCGCCGGAAGGTCCAGAAACGAGTCGGCACGCCCGAGATCGTGATCCGGCCGCGCGTTAGGATGAACGTTACCACTCAATGTCACGCGCCGGCTGTTCTCGATCCGGCCGCTGATGCGATTGCGTTGGGCTATTGCGGCGCCGGTGGCAAGGAAGGATGCGATTGCCAGGGAGATCAGGAATCGATTTTGCATAATACGGCTTAAAAAGCGGCAGCTAGAACGGGGCGCGGGAGTCTTCTATCCAGACGGGTCGCCCATAGTGAGGGTTTCGTAAAATCTGGTTAAAACTTTAGGAACACCGAATGATAAAAGACACTTACCTCCAAGCGGCCATCGAACAAGCCCGAAAGAGCCTTTCTGAAGGTGGGATTCCGATTGGTTCCGTGTTGGTGCACGATGGCAAGATCATCGGCCGCGGTCACAACTGCCGCGTCCAGACAGGCAGCGCCATCGATCATGGCGAGATGAATTGCCTGCGGAATGCAGGCAGATTGCCCGCTGCGGTGTATCGAAACAGCACGATTTACTCGACGCTGTCGCCCTGTCCGATGTGCAGTGGCGCCATCGTGCTGTACAAGATTCCTAAGGTGATCGTCGGAGAGAACCGGACGTTTCTGGGAGCCGAGGACTACATGCGGAGTAACGGCATCCAGGTTGAGGTATTGCAGGATGCTGAGTGTGTCGAATTGATGACGAGTTTCATCCGTGCCAATCCGGCGTTGTGGAACGAGGACATCGGCGTCTGACTGAACGAATTATTTGAAACCGCTCCCTTTGGTCACGGCTCGGCTAGGGAATACTGCCGCTGGCTGAGCCGTGACCGCAGGGAGCGGTTTCAAATCGTTTGGTGGGATTTTTTCACAGTCCGCAAGAAGCGGTTTGGTGAATTATCCACCTCACTTGATCCAGACGGTCTTGATGTTCACGAACTCGCGGATTCCGAATGTGCCCAACTCGCGCCCGTAACCTGAGTGCTTGATGCCGCCGAAAGGCAGTCGCGCATCGCTCGCGACCATGCCGTTTATGAACACTTGCCCGGCGTCAATCTCGTCGATGAAGCGGTCGCGCTCGGCTGCGTCCTGTGTCCAGGCGCTGGACGCAAGACCGAACGGCGTGTCGTTGGCGAGCGTGATGGCTGCATCGATGTTGCTCACGCGGAACAGCATCGCGACCGGACCGAAGAATTCCTCATAGTAGACCGGGCTGGTCTTCGGTACGCCTGAGAGCACCGTCGGTTCATAGAAATTCCCAGGCCGTTGCACGCGATGCCCGCCCGTGAGTGCTCGCGCGCCGGCAGCCAGTGCGTCTTTCACCTGGCGCTCAAGATCGCTCACGATCTGCGGCGTGGCGAGCGGGCCAACTTCGGTGGCCGGATCCATCGGATCGCCCACCTTGAGCGAGCGCATCGCCTCGACGAAACGGCTTTCGAATTCGCCGTAGATCGACTCATGCACGATGAATCGTTTGGCGGCGATGCAGGATTGTCCGCTGTTGACCACGCGCGCCTTCACGGCCGTGGCAGCGGCGTCATCCAGGTTGGAGCTCGGCATCACGATGAACGGATCGCTACCGCCCAGTTCGAGCACGGTCTTCTTGATCTGCTTTCCCGCCTGGCTCGCCACGTGACTGCCGGCCGGCTCGCTCCCGGTTAGCGTGACCGCCATCACGCGCGCGTCGTCAATCACTTGTGACACCTGCGCCGACTCGATCAGCAGCGTTTGAAATTCGCCAGCGCTAAACCCCGCGCGACAGAGGATTTCTTCGATCGCTAGGGCACACTGCGGAACATTGGATGCGTGCTTCAGCAATCCGGTGTTGCCCGCCATCAACGCAGGCACGGCGAATCGGAAGACTTGCCAGAATGGAAAATTCCACGGCATGACGGCCAGTACCACTCCGAGCGGCTGGTAGCGCACGAAACTCTGGGTTGCATTCGTCGCGATCACTTCGTCGGCAAGAGCGTGCTCGGCAGTCTCGGCGTAATACCGGCAGGCTGACGCGCACTTCAATGCCTCGTCGCCGGCCGCTTTGATCGGCTTGCCCATTTCGGTGGTCATGATGGCGGCCCAACGATCTTTCTCCGATTCCAGGATCTCGGCGGCGCGGAGCATGCGCTGGGCGCGATCCGCAAACGTCGTGCGCCGGTGCGCTTGGAACGCAGCATGTCCGCGCTGAATCTTCGCGTCGATCTCGGTGGAAGAGAGTGGAGAAAACGTTCGAAGCGTTTCTCCCGTTGCGGGGTTTTGAGTTGCGATCGCCATATCCCAAGGTTTGACACTGCCGGGCGGAAAAATCAACACTGTGGCTTATGAAACATTTGTGCGTGTTGTTCGCCGCGGCCGCTCTCGCCGCCCAGACAGCGGACATCTCGGCAGACCGTATTCGTGAGCACGTGAAGTACCTTTCGAGCGATACGCTGGAGGGCCGAGGTGTGGGAACGCGCGGCGAGAAGCTCGCCACCGACTACATCGCTAAGCAATTCGACTCGGTTGGCGCCAAGCCCGCCGGCGATGGCGGTGCGTATTTCCAGCGCGTGCCGATGGTCGGTGCGGAGACGCAGCCCAGCGCGACACTCGCGGCGGTGAGCGCCAATCAGACCATCTCGTTCCGATGGCTGGACGAGTTCGTCGGTACCAGCCGAATGCAGCAGTCCTCCGATCAGTTCGACGTTGAGGCGGTGTTCGTCGGGCACGGGATTGTCGCGCCTGAATTTCACTGGGATGACTACAAGGGTGTGGATGTCAAAGGCAAAGTGCTGGTGTTGTTCACTAATGAACCGCCGTCGGAGAATCCGAATTTCTTTGGCGGGCGCGCGCTGACGTACTATGGCCGCTGGACGTACAAGTACGAAGAAGCCACGCGCCGCGGCGCGAAAGCCGTGTTCATCATCCACACCACGCCCACTGCTGGCTACGGCTACGATGTAGTGCGGAGCTCCTGGGGCAAAGAAGATCCACAGTTGAAACTGCCGGCGGGCGAACATGACCTGGCGTTCGCTGGATGGCTCACGCAGGAGGCCGCTGGCAAGTTGCTTGGGATGTCGGGGAAGAAGGTCGACGAGCTGTTGAACGCGGCCAACTCCAAAGACTTCAAACCGATGCCGCTCGGGATTCGAATACGCGGGACCATCCCGACCAAGGTCCGGCAGATCGACTCGCGCAATGTGGTGGCGATGATTCCAGGCAGCGATCCGAATCTCAAGTCGCAGGCCGTGGTCTTCACCGCGCATTGGGATCACTTGGGAATCGGCCCTGCCGTGAAAGGAGACTCGATTTACAACGGCGCGGTGGACAACGCCACCGGCTGCGCGATCGTGATCGAATTGGCGCGCGCCTGGGCGAAGCTCGATCCAAAGCCTAAGCGGTCCGCGATGTTTGTCGCCGTAACCGCGGAGGAGGCGGGATTGCGGGGATCCGAATATTACGCGCTGCATTCACCGATTCCGTTAGGAAAGATCGCGCTCGATCTGAACTTCGACGCATTCTTTCCTTTTGGGAAGACGAAAGACATTTCGGTGACTGGAGCGGATCGCACCACCGTCTGGCCTGTGGTGCAGGAAGCTGCGCGTAAGATGAATCTGACGATTCAACCGGAATCGCATCCTGAGCAGGGTCACTATTACCGCTCCGATCATTTCCCGCTTGCGCATGCCGGAGTGCCGGCGTTCTCTATTAGCTTGGGGACACAGTATGAAGACAAGCCGGCGGATTTTGGAGAGAAGCTTTTCGAACAGTACAACTCGCAGCATTATCATCAGCCGTCGGATGAGTATCACGACGATTGGGATTTCGGCGGAATGTTGGAGGCGGCGCGATTCGGTCTGATGATTGGGACTACGGTCGCTAATCAGGAGAAGCTGCCTAGTTGGAACGCGGGGGATGAGTTCCTGGCTGCGCGGGAGAGATCGTTGAAACCAGCAAAGTAGTGGCGTTCACATGAGTGTGAACGCGGCACGCAGGAGTGCGTCGCAGGAGTGCGTGCGCCACGCGTGGTAGAACATTACTTTATGGCGTTTGTGAAAGTTGGGTCTTTGTCCAGTCTGCCGGCTGGGGCGGTGACGGAAGTTGTGATCGGCGACGATTCGTTCGCGGTTTGCAATTTGGGCGGCGAGGTGCATGCGCTTCAGGGCATTTGCCCGCATGCTGGTGGTCCTATCGGACAGGGGGCGATGCAAGGCAGCTTGGTCGTCTGTCCCTGGCATGAGTGGGCCTATGACTGCCGCACTGGCGAGAACGATTTTGATCCAACCGTGAAGCTCGACCGTTTCGCCGTCAAAGTAGAAGGCGACGACATCCTGCTCGATCCCGAAACGCGTGCCTGAGCTTCCGGAAGTCGAAACCGTCGTCCGAAGCGTCGCGCCTCGACTCACTGGGCGTCGCATACTGGATGCAAAGTTCTCCTCGAAGCACGTCATCCGGCAAAACTTCGCGACGCTCCGCAAACGTCTGCGCGGGCAGTTGGTCAAGTCCGTTCGGCGGCACGGCAAGTTCATCGTCCTCGAACTGGAGCGCGGATTCCTGACGATTCACCTCGGCATGACCGGCAAGCTCCTGATCGATTCCGAGCCCGGACCTTACGCGCGCGCCGTCTTCACGCTCGATCACGGACTACTCGTCTACGATGACATCCGGCATTTCGGACGCATCGAATGGAGTCCGCGTTTGCTCGAACGCGCGGCCGGCTTGGGCCCGGATGCGCTGGATATCGCGCTGGACGATTTCCTTGCGCTGCTCAAGAAGCGTCATGCGCGCGTCAAACCGTTACTGCTCAATCAGAGATTTCTGCGCGGCATGGGAAACATCTACACCGATGAAGCGCTGTATGAGGCGCGCATTCATCCGCGCGCGCTGGCGTCGAGTCTGAGCAAAGAGCGTGCATCGAGATTGCACCGCGCCATGGTCGATATTCTCGCGGCCGCGATTCGTCTCAAGGGCTCGTCCATCTCCGATTACGTGGATGCCGACGGCGCCAAGGGCAGTTTTCAATTGCAGCACCAGGTGTACGGGCGCGCGGGCGAGCCTTGCCTTACGTGCGGGACCGCAATCCGCCGGATCGTGGTGGGGCAGCGTGGGACTCACTACTGTCCGAAGTGCCAACGTAGCTGAGAATCTGGTCGGCAACTTGAGCCACCAACTTCATCGCGGCGACATCGTGAACGCGTATCATGTGAGCGCCGCCGAGGATGGACGCGGTGACAGCCGCGGCCGTCGCACATTCCAGCGCCGCCACCGGCGTCTTGTCGGATGGTTGCAGAAACGACTTGCGCGAGGCGGCCGTCAAAATCGGCAGCTCGAGTGCCGTGAGTTCCTGCAGCCGCGCCAGGATCTCCGCATTCTGCTCCTTGCGCTTTCCGAAACCAAGTCCGGGATCGAGAACAATTCTGGCGCGTTCCATGCCGGACCGCACCGCGCGATGCACCGATGCTTCCAGCTCCTGCCGAATCACTCCCATCACATCTTTGATGGGCGGAAGCTTGGCCCAGCTTTCGGGCGTGCCACGCATATGATTGATGATCAAACCGGCGCCGTGATTCGCCACCGTGCGCGCGAGCTGTGGATCGAAGGTCAGCCCCGAAGGATCGTTGATGATTTCGGCGCCGTACTCCAAAGCTTTCTCGGCCACGGCGGATTTGTAAGTGTCGACCGAAATCGGAACGGCCAGCTTGCCGCGCAGCCGCTTCAAAACCGGAACCAGCCGGCGCAGTTCTTCGGCTTCCGCAACACGCTGTGCGCCCGGGCGTGTCGACTCGGCGCCGATGTCGATGACGTCCGCGCCCTGTTCTTCCAGCTCAATCGCTCTCGCGA
>JBGPSX010000126.1:0-9563 GCA_041490325.1 Bryobacteraceae bacterium
ATATCAGACGAACATCATTCTTTACCTTCATGGAGGAAATTTGCGTGCCCCGGGGCCCGTCCAATCTGTCATGTTGAAACGCTTTCGTGAGTCTTTCCAGATACTTGGGCTCGTCGTCATGGGATTCGCCGGATTGACCGCCCTGTTCGCCCAATCCACTCCCGGGCGTTACACCTTGATTCTGGAAGACTCGCCGGCCGTCGAGCGATTCGCCTCGCGCGCCGAAGTGCAATCGCTGGCCGCCACAAATTATCGCCGAAATATCGAGGCGAAGCAGTTGGCTGTCCGGACCGAGCTGGCCTCCCGCCGCATCCAAGTCACCGGCTCCGTCAGCACTCTGCTGAACGCTGTTTTCGTTATCGCACCGAAGGATCGCGTGAACGAACTCAAGAGTCTGCCCGGCGTGAAGGGCGTGATCGCGAGCCGTCGCTATCGTGTCAGTCTGAATCGAGCCACCACGCTCGTTAACGGACCCGCCGCCTGGAACGCGCTGGGCGGCACGCAAAACGCAGGCGCAGGCATCAAGATTGCGATCATCGACACCGGCATCGATCAAACCCATCCGGCGTTCCAGGACAGTTCGCTCAAAGCACCCGCGGGCTATCCGATCTGCAGCGGCTCCGATTGCAATTTCACAAGCAACAAAGTGATCGTCGCGCGCAGCTATGTCCGTCAGGATTCCGCGGGAAGCGATCCAAGCAATCCAGCCGCCGATTCCACACCCGACGATAACTCGCCGCGCGACCGTGTGGGCCATGGCACGGCGACAGCTTCAGCCGCCGCAGCCGTGTCCAATACCGGTCCGGCGGGAATCACCTTTAACGGGATGGCGCCCAAAGCGTTTCTTGGAAACTACAAGGTATTCGGATCGCCGCAGGTGAATGACTTCGGGAGCGACGCTGGCATTGTCCAGGCGATCGAGGATGCGTTGAACGATCATATGGACATCGCATCGTTGTCGCTCGGCGAACCCGCGTTGACCGGTCCGCTCGATACAGGTGCGGCGTGTGGCAATGCCCCCGGCGTTCCGTGCGACGTCGTCGCCCGGGCCGTGGAGAATGCCGTCAAGGCCGGCATGGTCGTGGTCGTCGCGGCAGGCAACGATGGCGATGGATTCACCAGCTTCAACTCTCCCACTTTGAACTCGATCGAGAGCCCTGGCAATGCGCCCTCGGCAATCGCAGTGGGGTCCACCACGAACTCACATTTCATGCTGGAAGGCGTCGAGGTTCCGGGCGCTGGAGTTCCGGCCAATCTCCAGGCCATGCAAGGCATTCTGGGAGACGGTGTTTTCCCAAGCGGTGGTGTAGCCGCGCCCTTGAGGGACGTGACGAAACTCGGCGACGACGGACTGGGTTGCAGTGCGTTTCCGGCCGGGTCTCTCAGCGGCGAGTTCGCGCTCATCCAACGCGGCACTTGTCCCTTCGCCACCAAGATCGCCAATGCACAGAATGCAGGCGCGACCGGCGTCATCCTCTACATGGCGGATGCATCCGCCCTGCTTGGCCCTGCCCAGGGATCCACGTCCATTCCAGCCATCATGATTTCGAACGTCGACGGCGTCGCGCTCAAGGCTTTCATCGGCGCAAACATCGACCACGCAGTAGTGATCGACCCCGCTGCATTCGAACAAAGCAAGAGTTCATTCAACCAGCTTTCAGACTTTTCCTCGCTCGGTCCAAATACCGGAGACAACGCCATTAAGCCTGACCTGGTGGCGGTTGGGGGCAGCGACAACTTTTTCACCGACATCTATTTCGCCGTCCAATCGTACGATCCCCTGGGCGACCTCTACAGCGCCAATCGCTATTCTTCAGGATCCGGCACCAGCTTCGCGACGCCATTGGTTTCCGGAGCGGCGGCGTTGGTCAAGCAGGCTCATCCCAATTTCACACCGGCGCAGATCAAGTCGGCGCTGGTCAACACCGCATCGCAGGACGTCACCAGCAATGAGGACGGCACTCCTCTTACCATTCAGGATCTGGGTGCCGGGAAGCTGGATGCAGGCGCAGCCGTTCAGACCACGATCACGGTGAGTCCCAGTGCGATGTCGTTCGGAGCGCCAGCTACGTTGCCCGTCAACAAGCTGCTCCAAGTCACCAACAGCGGATCCGGCAGCGCCACTCTATCGCTGGCCGTGACCCCCAGCGTACCGGCGCCTGCCGCGAACGTAACAGTGGACCGTCCCAGCCTCACTCTCGCTGCGGGCGCTTCCGCCACCGTGAACGTTGTGCTGTCCGGATCCATGCCGCTGGCAGGCTCGTATTCGGGCGTAATTTCGATTCAGGGCGGTGGCGTTACACTGCGGGTGCCTTATCTCTTTCTGGTCGGCAACGGCATAGTGGACAATCTCGTCGTGGTTTCGTTTCCCTCCGATGGCCTCCCTGGAGACGACGCAGGATTGCTGGCCGTCAAGGTCATCGATTCGAACGGCGTGCCGGTAATCGGTGCTACGGTTCGCTTCACCGCGCCCGACGGCGGATCGCTTCAGAACATTCAAGCCACCAGCAACAGCTTCGGTGTCGCCAGCGCCGAAGCATTTCTCGGAACGCAGCCGGGCGACTATCGGTTTCGCGTGAATGCCGGCGGCATGACGCTCGATATCCCGGCCACTGCGCTGGCTCGGCCCAGCATTACCAGCGACAGTGTCGTCAATGCCGGCAGTTTCGAGACGGGCAAGCCCATTGCGCCGGGCTCGTACCTGACAATCTTCGGAAGCAATCTCAGTAACTCCACCAAGTCAGCCACCACAGCGATCCTTCCACTCGCGCTCGATTTCGTGACCGTGAGCTTCGATGTGCCCTCTGCGAAACTCAGCGTCCCGGCGCGCATGGTGTACGCCAGCCCTGGCCAGGTGAACGTGCAGGTGCCGTGGGAGCTGCAGAGTCAAAGCTCAGCGCAAGTAAAGGTAACGGTGGGCGACGGATTCGGCTTCGCCTTCGGAAACGTGGTCAGCGTGCCGCTAGCCGACTATACGCCGGCGTTGTTCGAAATCAGCGGCCAAGCCGCGGCGCGCGATTCGAAGTTCAGTATCATCGGCACTGGAAATCCCGCGCAACGCGGCCAGGCGATTCAACTCTACCTGAACGGTCTAGGGCCAGTTAATAACCAGCCGGCCAGTGGAGAGCCCGCGCCGTCGTCGCCTTTGGCCACCTGCAAATCGACGCCAACGGTAATGATCGGCGGTCAGCAAGCCACGGTTGGCTTCTGCGGGCTGGCGCCAACGTTCTCTGGAC
Source organism: Bryobacteraceae bacterium (assembly GCA_041490325.1). Lineage (GTDB taxonomy): Bacteria > Acidobacteriota > Terriglobia > Bryobacterales > Bryobacteraceae > Palsa-89. The sequence continues at coordinate 3,237 of JBGPSX010000126.1, forward strand.
TCTACCAGATCAACGTGACCGTGCCGGCAGGGTTGAGTCCGGGCACGCTTCCGATCGCAGTTGCCATCGGCGGCCAGACATCCAAGTCATCGACCATCGCGGTTCAGTAGGGCGTTACTGCGCAGCCGGATTGAATCCGATCAGGAACACATCCGTGTTTCCCGGATCGGTCGGCTTTGAGGCGCCGCCGAAAGCTGAGAAGATCGAGCCGCTCGTGAAACCAGTCAGATAGATATTGCCGGTTGGCAGCACATCGATGCCGTACGCGACTTGCACGCCGCCGCTGCCAAGGTAGGACAGGTAATCCACGCCCGCGGTTCCTGGCCGCGAAGGAACCAGCTTCAAGATAAACGCATCCATGCTCCCGTCATAGGTCGCTTGCAGCGCATTGGCTGAGGTGGGCAGGCCCGGCGAAGTGGTCATACCCGAAATGTACAATGCGCCATCGAAGGCCAGCTTCATATCGAAGATGGCATCCGCATTCGCACCGCCAAAAAACGTCGAATAGACCAATTGCGCCGAGTGATCGGAAATCGAAGGATCAATAATGCTGATGAAGGCATCCGTGTTGCCGCCGTAAGCTCGCTGCAGTGCGTTCGATGTAGTTGGAAAATTCGACGAGATCGTGTATCCGCTCACTATGGCGCGCCCGGCGGAATCGACCACCACGTTTCTGGCCTCTTCCAGGTTGTCGCCGCCCAAATAAGTGGAATAGAGCAACGCGTCCGCGCCGAGCGCCGGATTGAGATGCGCAACGTATGCGTCGCCGCCGCCTCCATAACCGGACTGGTAACTGTTGCCGACGATGCGGGCGTCGAACGAATAACTCCCTCCGGCAACCCACAGCGTTCCATCCGGCGCAACCGCGATGCTACGCCCAGTGTCGAATCCGGTTCCGCCGAGGTAAGTGGAATACACGCGCGTGTCAGCGCCTACCCGCGACGGATCAATTCCGGTGACGAAAATATCCTGGCTGCCGATTCGCCCGCCGGTGGTTCCCACGATGTTTGGAAAATCATCCGATTGCGTGCCCCCGGTTACCCAGATTCTACCGGTGTTCGAGTCGTACGCGATGCCGTAACCGTAATCGTTGCTGGACCCGCCCAGATAGCTGGAGTACAGCAGCGTCTGGAAGGTATCGAACCAGCACACGAACGCATCGCTAGTTGTGCCTTCGGCAATCGTGCTTTGCGCGGCGTTTGCGGCCGGAAAATTTCCCGACATAGTACTGCCGGTGATGAAAACCTGTCCATCCGGACTAACCGTCATGCCGCCAAAAGCATCGTTTAACGAGCCCCCGATAAATGTCGAAAAGACGATCTGGATCGACGGATCGACGTTAGGATCGATTTTCATCAGAAACAAATCGGTCAGCCCGCCAGGCGTCGGTTGAAACGCTGGGCCGGCAATCAGAAGATCGCTAGATTGTGTGGTGCCGGCAATGTACAGAAATCCGAACCGGTCATGGCCGATCGCATACGCAACGTCTTGTTGCGAGTAACCGAGGTACGACGACAGCGCGAGCACCGGATCGATGATCAACTCGCGGCTTCGATCATATGCGCCGAGCGCGAACCCGTATGAGCCATCCCGATTCTTCCGATACCGGCTCTCCACCGGAACGCTCGATCCATCGGCGGCGATCTGATACGCCACCGGCCTTTTCTGAATGAGTCCGGCGATCAGGTTGCCGCCGCGATCCACACGCGCACGAGCGCCTTCCAGCCGCAATCGGATCTGGCCTGGGTCCGCGCCAGGCTTTACCGTGAGATCGTATTCCAGCTCGCCCGCGTTGCCGTAGTAAACGGCGTCAATGCCCGGATACAGCCCTGAAACTTGCAGCCGGCCGTAATTCGCGATTCGCCGCCGCCACTTGGCGGGATCATTCCCGATATACATCGCCGTGTTGGACGGCAGTTTGTGAACGCCTTCCATCCGGGCCTGCGGCGCCGCGCCTTGAAAGCTGAGCCGAACCTTCTTGGCACCCTGCTGGAACACAGCGCCGCTCGATGAAAACTCGAACTGAAAGCGAATACCGCGCGCCACGAATCGAGACGAATCGCCGTCCGCCGCCGGTTCAAAACGCAGCGGCGATGTTTCGACAATTCGGAGGGCATCCGGGGGCGTGCCGGCAGTCAAGACGCAGGAAGCCAGGCAGGCCAACGACAAAGAGATCTGTAATTTCATGACGAGACCAATGCAAGGTACGACGTAGCCGGCGAACAACCGGTTAACCAAAAAATAGAGACCAAAGATAGAGTCTACCGTACACTAGGTGGCCTGCGCGCGGAAACAAGACGACCTGTATTTCGCATGTGCGCAAGTTTGCCGTTGGAGCGTGGAGTGCGTGCGAAGACGAAGTGCTCAACAATCTGTCGATGAACTACGGTAGCGGCGCGAGGATGGAAATAAAATGGCTATTCCCTCCAGATCAGGTATGATCGGGACGTTCCCGGCAGATTCGGCTGTGGGAGGGAAACGTCAGAGGGACGACCACCGGGTATCCCCCGAAGAGCGGCATACTGCTATAGGCATCTTCAGCCATCATCGCTGCCTAGCAAATGGCGGCGACAAGGATTTCGTGTTCAAGCACGGGGTGCTTTGTGCCGAAGAGGAACATTGTGAGAGCGCTTTCGGTTCTTACTTGCCTGTTGACGAGTGTCTGGGTTCCGCAGGTATGATGACTATGTGTATCTGGTAAATTCAGTTAGGCGGTATCCCAATTGGAGAGGGTGATGGGTCCGTACCAAATCAATTCGGTTCACGAAGGCGACTGCATGGAGCTAATCGGTCGCCTTCCGAACGACAGCATTGATGTCCTCGTGACGAGTCCTCCGTATTGGGGTCAGCGGCTATCATCGGGAACAGGAACTGAAGGTGACCCGCGCGACTATCTGACATTTCTAGTACGACTCTTCCAAACATTTCTTCCGAAACTCAAGCGTCAGGGAATTGTGTGGATCAATCTCGGAGACGCCTATAATACGCCGGTGAACTGGCGAATTGATGACCGCAGGTACAGTTCTCTCGGGCCAGACAAGAACGGCTTAGGGGAAAACAATTCTGCTTACATAAAGCCACGCGCAAAGCGCAAGGCCTTTATAAACGCAGACGAAGGTTGGCTGACCTATGGCAACCTTCTCTCTCTTCCAAACCGACTCGTCATCGCCCTATCAAATGAGGGCTATCTCTTTCGGGGCGAGGTGATCTGGAGGAAACGAAATCCGATGCCCGAGGGTCGCTGCCGCCGACCCCACCGTCAACACGAGTCGATTTTCTTACTAGCAAAGAATGAGGATCATTGTTTTCGTGTCGCACCGCCAGTCGGTAGTGTGTGGGATTTTTCGAATGAGAAAATTGAAGGGCCAGCACACTTCTCGCGTTTCCCCGAAGAGTTGCCGCTCCGATGCATTGAAGCTTACGGGCAACTTGGGCCCGACACCATCGTTTTCGATCCATTCTCCGGTTCTGGAACAACCGGAATAGCAGCACTAAAACTCAATTGCAGCTATATCGGCTTCGAGATCGATGCAGCGCAGGTAGTAGCCTCAAATCAGCGTCTACGGGAAGTAGAGAACACGGATATGCCCCTACTTAGGGCGACCGGAACGCTTGCCACCTCGCGATGATGAACTGTGAGAAGTCATCATCAGGATTCGCGAAGTCGCAAACATACACTCGATGCTCAGGTGGAAGGTTATTGGGGCTCGCAATCGTGTTTTTGTTGTATGAGAAGCAACCCGTGAAGTAGCCCTCGTCTTCAATATCCCGCCGTTTCGCGCTGCGCTCGCCCGCTGCAGCACCCAGTTCCCCGCGATTGATCGGATGTGGCCCGGGGATCGCTTTGCAGTCCATGGTCCAAAGAGGCGATGTATAACCTGGGCGTCTGAGTGCTGTGCTCAGGGGAACATCATCGGTTCGCCGCTCCGCGAAGCTCGCCTTGACGTGAACAACCCCGAAAAATCTCGCGCCAGCGGGTGTGTCGCCGGTCAGAACAAGATCGATTTTATCCGCTTCAATTCGGTCCTCCAGGTTTAGGGCCTCAACAATCACGTGCTTGGTGGCACCATCAGCGATGGTGAGGTTCACTCCGTGCGTTTTGAGGTACGGGCCGTAGTGTCGGGCAAGGATCTCTTCCAGAGCCAAGCCTCCCGTACGCTTCCAACTTTGTGCGAGATCTGTTCCCGCGTACTGTGCGGGATGGTTGTATGGATCGCAATATGCTCTATAAATGAGGAAATACCAAATGTCAGACGGATTCGCGCGCGGCCACAACCGGACCGCCGTCAGGAACGATCGTGCAACCGCATCGGTCTTGATGGCTTGACTTTCTCCCTCGTTGGCGACTTCTCTAGACAATCCATCCCGGAGGGTCTTAAGAACCGTCTCGAACTCATCGAGAGTGCTGCCCTGTAACATGTATTCAGCATCGTGTTTGGCGTACTGGAAATGAATTATTATTCCATCATTACCAACTTTCTCAGCAAAGATGTAGCGCTCAACCGCCGCAGGTTCAGCTTCGGGCAAACCGTCGAGGAGATCGGCGAGCGCGGCGTTGGTCTCGTGTAGGATAGCGAGCACCATATCAATGCTTGGGATGGTCTCGCCATTCTCAAACCGATTAATCCACCCTGGCCCTAGAATTAGGCGCTCCTCTAACACGCTCTCCGTCAATCCAGCTTGGTTCCGAGCCTTGGCTAGATTCGCGAGCAGCGACTTTAAATAGCCATGCGCTCTAGGCATCCAGCAGGTCCTTAGCTGGCACTCCAAACGCGGCGGCGATCTTGTAGATATTGATGAGGCTGATGTTCCTCTCGCCGCGCTCCACACCTCCGATATAGGTGCGATCAAGTTCGCAGATGAGTGCAAGAGCCTCTTGTGAGAGGCCCTTCTGTTTTCTAAGTTGGCGCACTCGTTCGCCGAAACGCCTTTTTATCTTCCGCCCGCGGGCGTCATCCATCGAAATGATCGAACCATTGTTGATGACATTAAGTCCACGGACTATGAGTATCTTTTGAAGGCCCTTAGCATCGGTCATGTCGGCGATCACGATCGGGCCATCATCGGGGCAAATCCAGGCTGTGTTCAATCTTGGTTTTGGCGGCCCAGCGGCTTACAATCGAGTGATATGCCGTTGATGCGAACATTTTGTGTGTTGTTAATGGTCGCCTCTGGTCTGGCTGCCCAAAAACAGCCCTTTGACGTCCAGGCTCTGCTCAGAATCGCGCGGATCAGCGAGCCGCAGCTTTCACCGGACGGCAAAACCGTAGCCTTCACGGTGCAGACCGTCGATGTCAACCAGAACACGAAGCCGAAACAGATTTACATCGTCCCAACCGACGGCGGCGCGCCACGGCAAATTACGACGCAAGGTTCGGATAACGAGCGTCCGCAATGGTCGCGCGATTCCAAGCAAATCGCTTTCATCTCAAACCGAAGTGGATACGCTCAGGTGTGGATCATGAATCCGGACGGCTCGGACGCCAAGCAGGTCACCAATCTTTCCACCGATGCGGGCGGCGTATTATTTTCGCCGGACGGCAAGAAGCTCGTGTTTACCAGCGAAGTTTATCCCGATTGCCCGGACGATGACTGCAACCGGACTCGCCTGGATGCGGAAAAAAACAGCAAGGTGAAGGCGCGCAGCTACACATCGCTCTTGTTCCGGCATTGGACCGAGTGGCAAGGCAAGCGGCGATCCCACCTGATGTCCGTGGATGCATCGGGCGGCCCGGTAAAAGACCTGACTCCCGGCGTTCGCGATGTTCCTCCGTTTTCCCTCGGCGGTCCGGATGACTACGCCATCTCTCCGGATTCCAAGGAAGTTTGCTTCACCATGAATGCCGACCCGGTACAAGCCACCAGCACCAACACGGACTTGTATGTGGTCTCGATCAACGGAGGCGAGTCCAAGAAAATTACCGTGAATGCGGGCGCCGATGCCAGTCCCCAGTATTCTCCAGATGGAAAACTGCTGGCCTACCGCAGCCAGCAACGCGGAGGCTACGAGAGCGATCGATGGCGGCTGCTGGTGCTGGAACGCGCAACGGGCCATGTGAATGTTGTCACCGAGACGCTGGATCGCACCGTGCAGAGCTTCGCCTGGTCGCCCGATTCCAATGCCCTGTTCTTTACGGTATTGGATCGCGGACGCCAGATCATCGAGATGATTCCATCGGCAGGCGGCGGTACGCGCGTCATCGTCAGCGGCGCCAGCACGCTCGATGACATGCAGTTGACCGCCGACGGAAAGACCATGATCTATTCCGGCCAAAGCGGCTCCGCTCCAACTGAGATTTATCGGGCTACGTCGGCAGGCGGCACGCC
>JBGPSX010000127.1:0-9522 GCA_041490325.1 Bryobacteraceae bacterium
CGTGGCCGTGTGCGGGCGCAAGAACGCTCCGCCGCTGTTCGAAACTCTCGAAGTACTCGGCCGCGACACTTCGCTCCAGAGAATCGATCGCGCCATTCAAGCGCTGGAACGCCAGGAATCCGAAACCAACTATGAATCCGCAACCAAACGAGCCTAAGGCTGGCGCATCATCGGCAGCCGAGGCGACGACGGCCCAGTCTAACTTCATCCGGGAAACGATCTTGGATGATCTGAAGACCAACAAATACGGCGGCCGCGTCCAGACACGCTTTCCACCGGAGCCGAACGGCTATCTGCACATCGGCCACGCCAAGTCGATCAACATTAACTTCGGCCTCGCGAATGAGTTCGGCGGGCAATGCAATCTTCGTTTCGACGACACCAATCCTTCCAAAGAGGAAACCGAGTACGTCGACTCCATCATCGAAGACGCACGCTGGCTCGGAGGCGATTGGGGCGAACGACTGTTTTACGCTTCCGACTATTTCGATCAGCTCTACGAGTGGGCAGTCCAACTTATCAAGGCCGGCAAGGCGTATGTTTGCGATCTCTCCGGCGACGAAGTCCGCAAGCAGCGCGGCACCTTAACGGAACCGGGTCAAAACAGCCCCTACCGCAACCGCTCCGTTGAAGAAACCCTGGCGCTATTCGAGCGCATGAAGGCCGGCGAGTTTCCGGATGGCGCACGCACTCTGCGCGCGAAGATCGACATGGCATCGGCCAATCTGAACCTGCGCGATCCGATCATGTACCGCATCCTGCACGCCCATCATCACCGCACCGGTGACAAATGGTGCATCTATCCGATGTACGATTTTGCGCACGGCCAGTCGGATTCCATCGAGAAAATCACGCACTCCATCTGCACACTGGAATTCGAGGATCACCGGCCGCTGTACGATTGGTACGTCGAGCAGTTGGGCATTTATCATCCACAGCAGATCGAGTTCGACCGCCTTAACGTTACTTATACTCTGCTCAGTAAGCGGAAACTTCTGCAGTTAGTCCAGCAAGGACTGGTGCGCGGCTGGGATGATCCGCGGATGCCCACAATCTCAGGCCTTCGCCGCCGCGGCTACACTCCCGAGGCAATCCGGAATTTCTGCCGGCGCGTGGGTGTGTCGAAAACCAACGGTACCACCGAGTTGGGGCTGCTCGAATATTTTCTACGCGAAGATCTAAACAAACGAACGCTGCGAGCGATGGCTGTGCTGCGCCCGCTGCGCGTCGTGATCGACAACTATCCTGAAGGCCAAGTGGATCAGATGGAGGCGGTAAATAATCCGGAAGATGCGAGCGCGGGCAGCCGCACCGTGCCGTTCTCGCGCGTCCTCTATATCGAGCAGGACGATTTCCGAGAGGATCCGCCCAAGCAATATTTCCGCCTCTCTCCGGGACGCGAAGTGCGCCTGCGCTACGGTTATTTCATTACGTGCACGAGCGTTGTCAAAGACGAGAAAACCGGCGAGCCGGTCGAAATTCACTGCACCTACGATCCGGCCACGCGCGGAGGCAATGCGCCGGATGGGCGCAAGGTCAAGTCCACGATACATTGGGTATCGGCGGCTCACGCGATCGACGCCGAGGTTAGGTTGTACGACAACCTGTTCACGAAAGAAGATCCGAACGATGTACCCGAAGGCGTCGAATTCACGGCAAACTTGAATCCCAACTCGCTCGAAACCCTGACCAACGCCAAACTCGAACCGAGTTTGCGCGGCGCCGCGCCAGGCAGCCGCTACCAGTTTGAGCGCCTCGGTTACTTCTCAGTCGATCCCGATACGACGCCCGAAAAACTGGTTTTCAATCGGACTGTCGCGCTGCGAGATACCTGGGCCAAGATCGAAAAGAAATCGAAATGATTATTCTCGGATTAGGTGGCATTGCAAATGATGCCGCGTGCGCCGTTCTCAAGAACGGGGAACTGGTCGCCGCCATTGAAGCAAAGAAAGTGGCACGCAGCGTCGAGCCTGGCGCTTTACCGGAGCAAGCCATCACGCTGGCGTTGCAACTAGCCGGGCTCAAGGCGACAGACGTCAATTGCGTCGCTCTGGTCCGGCCGTTTGCCCAGAATATCCATCTCACGCTGCGGTCCTATTTCTCGAAAGCTCAGGTGCTCATGGTGGAGCACCATGCCGCGCACGCCGCATCCGCGTTCTTCCCTTCTCCGTTTGCTGAAGCTACCGTGCTGACGCTCGATCGCGACGGCGATTTCCGGTCGGCGGCGAAATGGCGCGCATCCGGAAATCAACTCCAGTTGGAGAAGGACCTCTACTATCCGGACTCGCTCGGCGATCTGTACGGCCGCGTCACCGAACTGTTAGGATTTTCAGCCGGCGCCGATGAGCACAAAGTACAGTGGCTCTCAACCGCCGACGACGGAGCAGCGTATCTTCCGTTGTTCGATGAAATCCTCGGAAATTCCGACTGGCCGTCGATCAATCGCTCCTATTTCGACTCAGACCGGCTCAGCCAGGGCGGCTTTAGCGAAAAGTTCTACCGCCACATCGGCGTTCCCGACGGCGAGCCGATCCCGCAAAAGATGCGCGCGGCGCTCGCGGCCGGTTTGCAGCGCGCCATCGAGCATGTGGTTCTTCGCATGGCCGGGCCGGGCGACAAGTTGTGCCTCGCGGGCGGTCTGGCTCTGAATTCCCTGCTGATCAGTTCGCTCGAGCAAACCAAGAACGTCTTCGTGCAGCCGGCCGCCGGCAACACCGGTACCGCACTTGGCGCCGCGTTTCATGCCTGGAATTGCGTGTTTGGCGAAACGGCTCGCGCCTCGTTGAATGATTTGTGCCTGGGCCCCAGTTACGACGGCGAGCAGATCAAGCAGGTCCTAGAAAACTGCAAGCTGCGTTTCCGTTACCTACTCACGACCGACGAGCTGATCGACAATGCCGTTCGCGATTTGAATAGCGAGAAGATCATCGCCTGGATGCAGGGCCGCATGGAGTTTGGGCCGCGCGCGCTCGGCAACCGCAGCATTCTCGCATCGCCGCTGAATCCCTACTCCACTGAGAATCTCAACATCTATATCAAGCACCGCGAGCCATTCCGCAAGTTCGCCGCCTCGGTGCCGGCTGAAGTCGCGAACGATTATTTCGAATCCGGCCCCAATGCCCGGTATCTAGCAACGGTTGGCCGCGTACGCCCTGAGCATCGCAAGAAGTTCGAGGCCGCGGTCATGGGCCACGACACGGTGCGCGTCCACGCCGTGCACAAGGAAGACAACCCGCTCTATCACCGCTTGCTGAACGCCGCCGGCAAAGCGACTGGCCTTCCGGTGTTGTACAACACCAGCTTCAATCTCTTCGGCGACCCGCTGGTCTGCACGCCCCGCGATGCCGTCCGCAGCTTTTATTCCTCCGGCATCGACGCGCTGTACGTCGGAAACTTCGTAGTCGAAAAGTAGGCTAGTGGGCTGTCTGCAAGCAGTGTTTCCTGAAGACCGCTCCCTTTGGTCACGGCTCTGCCAGCAGCTATGATCCCTAGCCGAGCCGCGACCGCAGGAAGCGGTTTTGAAGTGAGTTTTTCATCATCATCTTCGCCACCTGCTAAAGATTCAGCGCAGACAGCTCACTAGAGGGCTGTGACGCACGCACTCTTGCGTGCCGCATCCACAATCGTGTGAATGCCGGGCCGGTAGTAAGCGCGTATTGCAGATAGCTCACTAGCGCTTCGCCATCGGCTCAATGATCCGCGACAGAATATCGGCCTTGGCCGGGTCCCGCACCAGGTGCGGATACTTTTCGCCACCTTCATACTCGACCTTTTGCACGCTGTAGTATTCGCCATTCTTGATCAACAACTCGATCGTCCGCCCAGCCGTCGACGTCCGCTGCACTGCCTCGCGCAGCACAGTCGGCGTGAATTGGCGATTGTCCACTGCGATTAGTTTTGTCGCAGGCGTCACGCCGGCCTTCTGCGCAGGACCGCCATAGGCCACATCCGCTATCGAACCATCCTCCTTCACGATCAAGCCCAGCGAGTACGTTAGATTGACGACCTTTTCGTCTTCCTCAAAGGCTTTCCAAAGCGAGGAGGGCTGCGCGGTGTACGAAAGCTTCCATCCGCTATTCTCGATGCCAGCCAGCGGCGCATGCGGCGCGGTCGATTCCAGGCGAGTACGCAAAAATCCTGACCAATCGTAAGGCTGCACGGAATTCAGCCCCGCCACCACGTCGTCGAACGTATACGGCTTCAAAGCCGGCGCGCCACCGGGCCCGCCGTGAAACGCCCAACAAAAATCGTTGAGCGATTTCGCGCCGTTGCTAAGCTGGCGGATCAACACGTCGGCCTCGAGCCAGATGAGCGTGCCTTCGTCGTAGTAATCCACGCCTCGCCGATATTCCGAATAGTCATTGCGCGCGAAGTACAGCAACTGTGCCGCAACGGCAGTGTCCTCGAGCGGTCTCCACGTCCGCCCCGATTTACGATCCAGCGCCGCCGCCACCCTCGCTATCTCGTCGCGAAATTCCTCCGGACTGTACAAGCCGCTTCTGGGCGTCAGGATTTCTCCCAGGTATTCCGTCAGCCCCTCGTACACCCACAACAGATCGCCTTTCATCGGCTGGCCGTAATCGGGAGTCACCAGGCCGCTGGGACGCCGATACTTCCCGTTCCAGGAATGCGTAAACTCGTGCGGAAGGAGTCCGGCATTCACCTTGCGAGCAACGTCGTCCACCAACCCGCGCTCGCCGATCCGGTCGTCGCTCGACTCATGATGCTCCAGACCAAACGTTGCGATGTGATCGCTCAGCGTCAGCAGGAAGTGATAACTGCGATAGTGGCGCGACCCAAAAAGTGCACCAGTTTCCTTCACCAGGTTGCGATAGTGCGCCACTTCGTCATCGGAAATCTCCAGCGCACGATCGCTGTCGCCAGCCAGATGCAGATAATGGCTCGCGCCGCCGTCATCGCCCAACTCGATGCTTCGATAATGCCGGCCGGTCGAGACCGGAGAATCGACGAGCGTACCCAGCGGCGCCGGTTGAAATTCAATCTCGTTCCCCGACTCATGTGCGATCGGCAGCGCCGTCCCGTATCGCCAGCCGCTCGGTACCTGCAAGCTCGCTTGATACTGAAGTTGCTCCGGCTTCGCGCCCTGCGGATATAGGAGGAACTGATTCCAATTCAGCACCGCTAATTCCGTCGTCGCCGAGCCTCCGGAAGAAAACCCACTCGATTCGGGCGCCGAGATGAAATCGAATGCAACCTCGAGCGTGGTAGCGCCCGCCGGCGCGGTGATGTGGAAGGCATACATGTTGACAGAATCGCGCTTCCATGGAATCGACTGGCCGCTGGCCTGGAACTTGAGTCCCACCAGGTCCGCGATCGGTCCGGTGGGCGAATGCTCGCCCGGAATCCACTCTGGATAAAGCAGCGTCACCGGCCCCGGCTTGGCGGGCATGCTCATGCGCACATGAAACAGCCGCCGCGGCGCGTCCGTCGCATCTACTCGAAGGCGAATCGCATTGTCTTGCGCACACAAAAGGAGCGGCGCAAATATCCAGAGTATCCGAAACATCCGCATGAGTTCACATCGTAACAGTTGAATTGCTACGATTCCAGCAATGCCTCGCTTCGTCGAAATAAGTCACGTACTGGAACCAGGAATGAAGAGTTATCCAGGTCTGCCGGAGCCGCGTGCCGAGATTCTCCTGGACTACGAAGCATCGCGTAAACATTATGACGGCCAAGCCGAGTTCCTGGTTGCATCGCTGCATTTGTGCGGAAACACCGGCACCTACGTCGATTCCCCGCGGCATCGCTACCGCGCCGGCATCGACCTTGCCATGCTGCCGCTCGAATCACTTGCGCACCTGCCCGTCGTCAAGGTCGATGCGCGTGGTCATCCGCCACTTGCCATCGGCGTTGAACTATTCGAAGGTCTCGATCTCTCCGGCAAGGCCGTGCTTGTCAATACCGGCCACGCGCAGCACTGGCAAACTGTGCGCTATTTCGATCAACATCCCTTTCTTACGGGCGAAGCCGCCCAGCGGCTCATCCAGGCTGGCGCGCGCTTCGTCGGCATCGACTCGCTCAACATAGACGACATCCATGATCGATCGCGTCCCGTGCACACGCTGCTTCTCGGCGCTGGGATTCCAGTCTGCGAGCACATGACCAATCTTGAATCGTTGATGCCCGAAGGCGGTTTCCTGCACGCTGTCCCAATCGCCTGGAAGGGTGGCGCATCCTTTCCCGTGCGTGCCTACGTCGTCTACCCTTGAGATATGCTAGAGCGGATGAGAACCGCTCTAGCTCTGCTCGCCGCTGTTTTCTCGGGGGCTCCGTGCGCCCTCGCCGCCGATCGTTACCAAGTCGATTGGACCAAGCTCGAACCGGAAACGATGGCCCACTACCTGTCCATTCTTCGAACCGACACCAGCAATCCGCCGGGCGACGAGACCAAGGCCGTGAACTATCTCAAGCCGATCCTGGACGCGGCCGGCATTCCCAACGAAGTTCTGGCAATGGATCCTAAGCGCGCCAACCTGGTCGCTCGATTGAAAGGCAACGGATCGAAACGGCCGCTCATCATCATGGGCCACACCGACGTGGTGGGAGTGCAGCGCGAGAAATGGCCGGTGGACCCATTCGCCGCGATTCGCAAGGACGGCTTCGTCTGGGGCCGTGGTTCATCCGACGACAAGTCGCACGTCGTGTCGTGCCTGATGACCATGCTGCTGCTCAAGCGCCACAACGTCGCACTCGATCGCGACATCATCTTCATCGCCGAAGCGGGCGAGGAAGGCAACTCTGGCGTCGGAATCGGCTACCTCGTGGATCAACACTGGGACAAGATCGCGGGTGAGTACGCCCTCGCCGAAGGCGGGCAAGTCGTCGCCCGGGACGGCAAAGTAGTCTACGTCGGGATCAGCACCACCGAGAAAACACCGCGCGCTACGAAATTGGTCGCGCACGGCACGGCCGGTCACGGATCGCGTCCACGCCCTGACAATCCGATTCTCCACATCTCGTCGGCCGTCTCGAAATTCCAGAGCTGGCAGCCGCCCATGCGCCTCAACGACACCACCCGCGCCTATTTCGAGCGCCTCGCCACCATAAGCCCGTCCGACAAGGCCTTCCGCTACAACCACATCTCCGATCCGGCGCGCACCGCGGAGATCCAGCGTTACTTCGCGGAACACGAGCAAGGCAATTATTCTGTTCTACGAACGTCCATCGTCCCCACCATCATCACGGGCGGGTTTCGATCGAACGTGATCCCGTCGCAGGCCGAGGCCACGCTCGACATCCGGGCGCTTCCGGATGAAGACATGGATAAACTCTACGAGGAAATGCGGCGCGTGATCAACGACCCCACGGTCGAAGTCGTCGGGAACGCTGGCCGCAGCCGGCCCACCAGTCCTCCCTCGCGCATCGATTCCGAAATGTTCCTGGCCCTGGAACGCACGCAAAAGAAAATGTACCCGCATGCCATCACGCTACCCAGCATGCTCACCGGCGCCACCGACATGGCGCAACTGCGCGGAAAAGGCGTGCAAGCGTACGGTTTCGGAGCCATCGCCGACGAATCCGAGGCAGAGTTGCATGGCGCCCATTCCGATCAGGAGCGAATGCTCGAGACCTCCATCCATCAGATGGTGCAGTTTCTCTGGAACACCGTGATCGATATTGCAGCCACCAAGCAGTAAACAGTCGCGGATTCCACGCTGCCGCTAACCGAGCCGTGACCAAAGGGAGCGGATATTTTCCGCAACCTGAATGATCGGTGTTCGACAATCCTAAAATGAATAAGTGAAGGTTCTTCGAGTCGTCCTGCCCCTGGTCGCCGCCGGACATCTCATCGCTCAAGACGCCGCCATATCGCCAGGTTACGACCATTTCTATAACCTCGAATACGACCAGGCGATCGAGAACTTCACGAATGAAACATCTGATCACCCCAACGATCCCAATACCTGGAACCACCTCGCGCACGCCATCCTCTATCGCGCCATGTATCGATCGGGAGCGCTTGAAAGCGAATTGGTGTCCGGCTCCAATCCGTTTCTGCGCCGTGGAAAAGTGAGCATCACTCCCACCGACCATCAAAGCTTCGACGACGCTATCGAAAAGGCAATCGAGCTTTCCGAAGCCGCTCTCAAGGAGAATCGCGACGATCCCAAGGCGCTCGGCCCACTCGGCGTCGCGCACGGCCTCCGCGCGAATTACAACTTTCTCGTTCGCAAGGCCTGGGTGGACGCGCTGCACGACGCCACCGACGCGCGCAATGCGCACAAGCGTCTTTCGGAGCTGGAGCCCGCCAACATCGACGCCCGCCTCATCCCCGGAGTCTATGACTACGTCGCCGGAAGTCTTCCGCTCGCTTATCGCCTGCTCGGCTTTATCGCCGGTTATCACGGCGACCGCAATCGCGGCATCCACATGCTCGAAAGCGTGGCTCGCGAAGGCGCCACCAACCGCGTCGACGCCGAAGTACTGTTAGCTGCGATTTACCGCCGCGAACACCGTCCCAAAGACGCTATCCCGCTGCTCACGGATCTGATCGATCGCTTCCCACGCAACCATTTGCTCCGTTTTGAAATCGTACAGATGTACAGCGACCTGGGTGACAAGCAGGCTGCGCTGACCGAAATCGACCGTATTTGGGAGCTAAGGCGAACCGGCGCCCCCGGTTTTACCGAACTCATGCCCGAAAAGATCGACTATCTCGAAGGCAACATGCTGTTCTGGTACAACGACCTCGATCCGGCTCTCGATCACATGAAGAAAGCCACGGCCAAGTCCGGCGAGCTCGATCTCAACACCAGCGTCATGTCCTGGATGCGTCTGGGGCAAATCTACGATCTCCAACGCAGGCGTGGCCCCGCAATTGCCGCTTATCGAAAAGCGATAGCGGCCGCCCCGCAATCCGAGGTAGCGAAGGAATCGAAAAGCTACATCTCGAAGCCGTATTTGCGGCTCCGCACAGTCGAGATCAACGAGCCCCAAGCCAGAAACTAGAATCGAGAAATCAGAATTGCCAAATCATCTGATCGCGGAGAAAAGCCCCTACCTGCAGCAACACGCGCACAATCCTGTGGACTGGTATCCCTGGGGCGATGAAGCGTTCAAAAAAGCACGCTCCGAAGACAAGCCCATATTTTTGTCGGTCGGATATTCCACCTGCCATTGGTGTCACGTCATGGAGCGCGAGTCGTTTGAGAGCGAAGAACTGGCCACTATTCTCAATCGTTCGTTCGTGCCCATCAAAGTCGATCGCGAAGAGCGGCCCGACGTCGATCGCATCTACATGGCGTACGTTCAAGCGGCCACCGGAAGCGGCGGATGGCCGATGTCGGTCTTCCTTACCCCGAGTCTCAAGCCGTTTTTCGGTGGAACGTATTTCCCGCCGGACAATCGTTACGGCCGCCCGGGATTCGGCGCTATTCTCGAACGCATCGCCGAAGCCTGGCGAAATGAGCACGACCGGATTGAACAAGCCAGTGGCGATGTGATCGCGCAACTCGAGAAATACACCGGTGCGCCGCCCTCCGGGAGCCCGCTTCCCGA
>JBGPSX010000128.1:0-9392 GCA_041490325.1 Bryobacteraceae bacterium
CAGCGCGTGGACGACGCGCGCCTCAACGAGCAAGAGAAGTGGATCGCATATTACGAGACGCAACATGCGGTGGAAAAGGCCCGGCTGAACGTGCTGCGCCAGACCGGAACGCTGGCGGCGGCGCTGCGCTGACCGCACGCTCAACGAACGTATAAAATGGGATGGCTATGATACGCGTCCGCCTCTGCCCGGTCGCTCCGCTGCTACTTTTGATGGCCGGTTGCAACACCGATCCTAGAGTGGTTTCAAAGAAGTACGTTGATAACGGAAACAAATACTTCAATCGTGGAAAATACAAAGAAGCGTCCATCATGTACCGGCGGGCGCTCGGTAAAGACAAACGTTTTGCCGACGCTTGGTACCGCCTCGGCCTTACGGACATGAAGCTGGTTCGGCTGGGCGAGGCCCGCAAAGAATTCTCGCGAGCCATGGAGCTGGATTCGTCCAACACCGACGCAATGGTCAAGGTCGGCGATCTGGACATGCTCTTTTACGTCGTGAACCCGCAATCCAACAAAGCGTTGCTGGCGGATATGAAGGACCTGTCGCAACAGTTACTAAAGAAGGATCCCAAGTCGTATCATGGCCTGCGACTGGACGGATGTGTCTCGCTACTGCAGCAGGACAACAAGACCGCGATTCAGAAATTCAAGGCAGCCAACCAGGTGAAGCCGGACCAGCCCGAGTTGGTGCTGGTTTTGTCGCAGACCCTGTTTGCCGAACATCAGGATGAAGAAGCGGAAAAGCTGGCCAAGGCGCTCATCGAGAAAGACAAAACCTTTAGCCCGATTTACAACGTCCTGTACATACACTACGTCCGCAGCGATCATGCCGACCTGGCCGAAGAAGTGTTGAAGAAGAAGGCTGACAACAATCCCACTAACGGCGACATCCAGTTGGAACTGGCATTCCACTATTACGCGAGCAACAAGAAAGCGGAAATGAATTCCACCGTGGCTCGGGTGATTTCCACACCGGCCACCTTCCCGGATGCGCGCATGATGGTGGGCGACTTCTACACCAAGATCGGAGATTTTGACCACGCGCTGGAACAGTTCGAAGTGGGCCAGAAGGAGTCGCCCAAGAACAGGCGCACGTACCGGAAAAAGATGGTCGAGCTTCTAGGCACTCAGGGGAAGAACGAGCAGGCCACTCAGATGTTGACGGGCGTGCTCAAAGAGGATCCAAAGGATGCGGAAGCGATCGCTCTGCATGCCACGCTGCTTCTGCAGAAGGGCGACCGCCAGCAGATCAAGAGCGTGATCGCGGAGTTGCAGCCGCTCATTGCGAAAATGGGGGGCAACGTCGTTCTGCACCACAATCTCGGCCGTGCGTACGTCGCTGCCGGCGATCCGCAGAGTCTCGACCAGGCTCGCATTCAGTTCGAGGAGGCTCTGAAGATCGAGCCGACCTACAAACCGGCCAAGCTGGCGCTGGCGGATCTGGCATTGGGCCGTGGTGACAATCCCAGAGCTGTGCAGACGGCCGAAGAGATCATTAATGTCGACGAAACCAATCTGGCCGCCCGCCTCATTCGCGCCAGCGGCCTGGTCCGCATGCGTGAATTTGTCAAAGCACGCGAGGAGTTGATCACTGTTTCGCGCCTTTACCCGAAATCGAACCAGGCGCACTTTCAAATGGCTCAACTGGACCTGTTCGAGCATCGCTACCCGGAGGCCGAAGCTGGATTTCAGAGCCTGCTGGACGCGAACGACCCGCGCGGCCTGGTGGGCCTCATCGAGTCCAAGTCGCGGGAAGGACATTGGGACCAGGCAATTCAATTTGTCGATTCACTGCTGCGTCAATCACCGGATCGCGCAGAATATCGGATGGCATTGGCCAGCATTTATTCGCGCGCCGGAAAACAGGCGGAGGCCGCCGCGCAGTACCAACTGCTGATCGACAAAAATCCTAAGTCCGCGGACCTCTACGTCCGAATGGGTGAATGCAAAGTGCAGGTCAACGACCTCGCCGCTGCGCTGGCTGCGTTTCAGACCGCCAAAGAACTCGCACCCAACGATCCCAGACCACGTCTGGATCTGGCGCTAGTCTTCGATCATACTGGACGTTTCGATGAAGCGCGCCGGAACTACGAGGAAGCACTCAAGATTCAACCTGACAATGCCACGGCTCTCAACAATCTGGCCTACTTGAAGGCGGATGACGGAGTGGATCTGGATCAGGCGCTCGCCTACGCGCAGCGGGCCCAGCAGGCGCGTCCGAACGACTTGGACGTGATCGATACGCTAGGGTTGATTTACATCAAGAAGAACCTCACCGAGGACGGGCTTCGGATGCTGCAGGATCTGGTCAGCAAGAAGCCCGAGAGCGCCACCTATCGCCTGCATCTCGCGCTGGCTCTCTACCAGAAGGGCGATCGCTCCATGGCTCGAAAGGAGCTACAAGCGGCGCTGCGCAACAAGCCCACTGAAAAAGAAACGGGCAAGATCAAAGATCTGCTTGCGAAGGTAGGCTAGCCCGCATCTCAGAATGAACTTGCCAACGGGATATAAGTCGCCACCCGGCTCCAGCGTTCCCTACGTCGCTCCTTTCGTAGCGTTTCTGTTCTTCCTGGCGATTCAGAAATACGTTCCACTCAACCCGGCTTTTGAATATCCGCTTCGACTTGTTCTTCTATCGGCGGTGCTGTGGTATTTTTCGCGGAACGTAATCAACACTCGCAGCTCGCATCGTCTGGAAACGGTGATCGTCGGTGTGGCGGTGTTTGTCATCTGGGTCGGTCCGGACATGCTGTTCCCCGCTTATAGACATCACTGGCTGTTCCAAAACTTTATCACCGGCGAAGTGGGCGTTCCGTTGCCGGAGACCACAATGCTCTCACCGATCGTGCTGTGGTCGCGGATCATCCGCGCTGTTGTATTGGCGCCCATTATCGAAGAGCTGTTTTGGCGCGCATGGTTGATGCGCTGGCTGATTTCCTCGAACTTCGAGCAAGTGCCACTGGGCGCCTATAAGCCAGCCGCATTCGCCATAACTGCGCTGCTATTCGCCGCCGAGCATGGCCCCTATTGGGACGTCGGCCTGGTGGCCGGTGTCGTGTACAACTGGTGGATGGTTCGAACGCGAAGCCTCGGCGATTGCATTCTGGCGCATGCCGTCACGAATGCCTGCTTGTGCGGTTATGTCGTGGCGACGAAACATTGGGAGTACTGGCTCTAACAGGTTGGTGAAAAAAACTGGACCACCGCTCCCTTTGGTCACGGCTCGGTGAGGGGCGTGGCCGGACATGACGGCCGTAAGCGCGTATTACAACGATTCATGCTGGGCGCCGCTAGCCGAGCCGTGACCAAAGGGAGCGGTTTGAAGACATTTTCATGAAAGCTTTCAGCGTAGATGCCGGCGGTGTTCTTTCAGAATGCACCGGTCCATCACTACTGTGAGACCCGATTCGCGAGCTTTTTGCGCGGCCTCTTCGTCCACCACGCCCTCCTGCATCCAGACTGCCGAGGCGCCGATGCCAATCGCCGATTCAACTAGCGGCCGTACGAATTCGGAGCGACGGAAAATATCGACGATGTCCACCTTCTCGGGAATATCTTCCAGACGCGCGTAAGATTTCTCGCCGAGCACTTCCTGTTCGTTCGGATTGACGGGGATGATGCGGTAGCCTTGGTGCTGCATATATTCAGCCACGCCGTGCGACGGACGAAACTTTTTCGCGGACAGACCCACCACCGCGATCACGCGACTGGTCCGCAGCAGGTCGGCAATCGACGGCATGGACTATTGCTCCTCCATCTTCAGCAACTTTCGGAAGCGCGCTACTTCTCGCGGCGTTAGGTGTCGAAAACCGCCGGGTTTGACTGGACCCAACTCCAGAAAACCGATTTTCACGCGCCGCAGTTTTTCAACCAGCCGTCCAAAATGCTTGAACATGAGCCGGATCTGATTTTGCCGGCCTTCGATCAGACGGACTTCGTACCATGGATTCTCTGCCCTGCGGATGAGCTTCAACCCGGCCGGACTGGTTCGTTGTCCGCCCAGAGGAACACCATCGCGAAAATGCTTTTCCTGTTCTGGAGACAGCGTTCCGTTCGTTTTCACTACGTACGTTTTGGTGACGTGCGTCGCAGCCGAGGTGATTCGCTTGGCAAACTCGCCGTCGTTCGTTAGCAAGAGCAAACCCTCGCTTTGGTAATCGAGCCGGCCCACTGGATAAACACGCACCTTGACGCCTCGCAGCAAGTCCATTACGGTCTCGCGGCCCTGGGGGTCGCTAACCGTGGTCATGCAGTTCTTGGGCTTGTTCATGGCCAGGTACACGAGGTGCTGGGGGGCTCGAATACGCTTACCGTCCACCTTGATGTGATCCCGCTCGGTGTCGGCTTTGGT
This sequence comes from Bryobacteraceae bacterium, assembly GCA_041490325.1. Lineage (GTDB taxonomy): Bacteria > Acidobacteriota > Terriglobia > Bryobacterales > Bryobacteraceae > Palsa-89. Next base: position 4,354 of record JBGPSX010000128.1, read on the forward strand.
GCCCAGCTCGGTGATCACCGCGCCATTTACCGTGACGCGGCCTTCCAGAATCATTTGCTCGGCCTTGCGGCGGCTGGCAACACCGGCGTGCGCCAGCAACTTCTGGAGCCTTTCATTGGGCATTTATTTAACGACAGGCATCTATTCCACGACGTCGGGCTCGGGCGTGGCCTCGGCCGGCTGCTCGGAACTTTCTGGGGGCTGGACTTCGTCTTCGCCGTCTCCCATCGACAGACGGCCCAGCTCTTCGAACTCTTTGAGCGTCGGCAATTCGGCCAGATCCTTCAGGCCGAATTGAACCAGAAACTCCCGGGTGGTCTTGTACAGGATCGGTTTCCCCAGCACGGATTTTCGTCCCGCGGTCGCGATCAGCTTGCGATCCAGCAGCGTTTTCAGCACGCCAGCGCCTTGCACACCGCGTACTTCCATCACCTCAGGCGCGGTGATGGGCTGCTTGTAGGCGATCAGCGCGAGAGTTTCGAGCGCGGCGAGGGAAAGCTTCAAGGCTGGCTTGAGGTTCTTCACAAACGCGCGAATCGCCTCGTGATGCTCCGCCTTGGTGGACATCTTGTAGCCGCCCGCGATCTCGCGAATCGACAAGCCGTGCTCAGTTTTGCTGTATTCCGCCGTGAGCTCTTCGAGCACGCGGCCCACGTTGGCCGCCGGCTGCTGCAACGCGGTCGCAATCTGATCGGCCGAGAGCGGCTCATCAGTGATGTAAATCACGGCTTCGACCAAGGCCTTCAGTTGAGCGAGGTCGAGTTCTACTGGGCGTGGCTCAAACGCAAGATCGCCGCTTGAGGGAGCGTCGGCAACGGATTCCTGTACTTGGATCGGTTTCATTTCCAGTTAGATGTATTCCTGTTCAATCGCGGTGAGCGATTGATCCATCGCCTCGTCAAACGCGCGATGCTTCTTCAATCCAATGTCGCCGAAAGCATCCTTCTGGGTCAACATCAAAGCCTGCCGCCGCACCAGTTCCAGGACCGCGAGGAAGAGGCAGATCATGGCCCGGCGGCTGTGCTGGCGGTCAAACAACTCGGCTGCGGAAATCGACTCGCCCTTGTGAACGTCGCGAAAAATGGACTCCAGGTAACGAACCATGTCCGGCACGCTCACATCGTCCTGTCCGATCTCGTAAATCGGACGATTCTTGGCGCGCTCGAGCACGGTTTGAAAGGTCTTCACCAGGTCGAAAATTGTTACCGCTAATCCGGGATCGTCATCCTCCGCGAGGAACTGGCTGATTTGAGGATTCGACCAGATCGCCTCTTCCACCATGCGCTTCTGTTGCAGCATTTCAGCGGCGTTCTTGAAGCGTTCGTGTTCCAGCAGCCGATCCACCAGCTCACGCCTGGGGTCCTCGGCCCCTTCCATCTTCTCGAGCTCGGGGTCTTTCGGAAGCAACATGCGTGACTTGATATGGATCAGCGTAGCGGCCATGTAGACGAATTCGGCGCTGATCTCGATGTCGAGTTCCAGCGCGCGCTGCATATACTCGAGATACTGCTGCGTTATGGACGCAATGGGGATATCGTAAATGTCGACTTGCTGCCTGCGGATCAGGTCCAGCAACAGATCCAGCGGCCCCTCGTATTTGTCCAGATGAAAATTCAACGGCGACGACACTTGTTCTAGGATACCGTGGCCTGCCTGCTCATGCGAACGCTTGGGTAGGCCGGCTTACTTATTGAAGTACAGCGTAACGTTGACGGTGTGATCGCCGGGGTTCGGCTTGATCTCAGACCGCGTGTTGTTCAAGTTGTCGAAGACGCCGCCTTCCTTGACCCGGTTCAGGAAATGATCCGGATAATCGACATTGAACGGTTTGCCTGCGTTGAGGCCCCACATCTTGCGGATCACGGGTTCGCTCTCTATATCCAGGCCGATGATTTCGAGCTTCCCCATGGTGAATTGCGGCCCAGGCTCGATCTGGAAGATCAGATCAACGGTTTTTTCAGCGTCGTGAACGTCGCGCTGGATCTTGGAAGACGCCTGCATGTAACCCATGCGCCGCATGTTCTGCGCAATGCGTTCTTGCGCCGCCTTCACTTCGTCGAAATTCACGGTCTGATTAGTTTTGAGTTTCGCCAGGCTGTTGAGCTCGTCTGAAGGCAAATCGACACCCGAAAAACTCACTTTGCCGAGTTTGTATACCGCGCCTTGTTCCACTTGGACCGTTACGTCTACGCCCTCCACGTCTTTAGACGGCGCCGTCTCGATCTTCGGGAACGATACGCGTAGCATGCCCCGCGCTTCGTAGAGTGGCCGGGTCATCGTGTCGAGCAGCGTTCTGAACTGGGGCTCTATGTATGGGACACCGATCGCCACGGTATACAGCTTTGTCTGCAGCATCCCGGCCGGTAAGTCGCCGGTGTTGGTGAACGTCACGCGAGCAATAGTGGGGCGCGGCTTGGCCGGACGAAACACCACCGTCATGTCGCTGGTGGGATCCGCGGCGAGTTTACCGGCCAGCGGTTCGTGATAGTTTCGTTCCGCCAGGAATTCGGCGATCCATTGAACGTACCGGTCGAGTAACGGCTTGGTAGCGGGAATCTTGTCGCCAAACAGAGGATCTTTCTTTTCGAGCCAGGCACGTAACTCAGCGTCTTTGGCGGGAAGATCCTCGAACCGCAACGGGTACAATTGCGGCATCTCGGTTACTTCGATAGTGGCATCGTAGCCATTCCCGTTCTTGGCGGGGGCGAATCGATATCCGATCCGGTCGAAGGCTCCGGTTGCGGCCAACCGTTCGCGGGCAGCCTCGAATTCCGTCCTACCAGCGGATTGTCCAACGCGTAAACCCGCCACGGCTAAGATCTGCTCTGTTGTGTAGAAGTGGTTTCCCTCAACGTCGAGCGTTTGAAGTGGCCAGGCGGCGCCTTCCACCGGCGCTGGCGCGGCGGCAGGAGCGGGAGTTTTGCCTTTACGCCGAGTCTGCGCGCTTCCGGCAGGAACGAACCACAACAGCAGGATGACGAATGCTACAAACTTCCTCACATTCTCATTTTCGCGCAGGTTGGCGGCGGGCGCTCAATGGTGCAGTGAAGCACCGCTCCCTTTGGTCACGGCTCGGCTAGTGGCTGGAAACCGTCAACGTCGATTTGCGCACTCCGAACCGCTGGGCTGAGCCGTGACCGCAGGGAGCGGTTTCAAATAATCGTTTAACGCGCGGATGTTTCACAGAAGGCGTAGCGTTGAATCTGATCGGTTCTATGGAATCCGCGCGTGAAGGTTTTTCAACGCACGCACTGCTTCTTGCGAGACATCAGGATCCGTATCGTGAGAGAGGGCTTCGAGCGGGGCGATGGAATCGCGATCGCCACTGGAGGCAAACACCAGCGCGAGACCGGCCTTCTCGTCTTTGGTTGCCGTCGTCTCCTGCAGTACCGCATAAAGGGCGCGCCTAATCTCCGGATCGCGCGCCAGTTCCGCCAGGTACGGCCTCGCCACACCGCGGTAGCTATTCGAATTCAGCGTATTCACCAGATACCGCAGCGGATCGAGCTCGCCCATGTCCAGCTTCCCCAGCGCAACCAGCGCCAAGGCGAACGCCAGGCGAGGCGCGGTCTTCTTCTCATTCGAGAAAGCATTCTCGACAGCGCTGCGATCGGCAGGATCCTTCAGCCGTGCCAGGCCTTCCCCGGCGGCCGCGCGCAAGCCGTCGTCTTTGTTATCCAGGTACGCGGCGTAAACCCCATGCATCTGACGTTCCGGCATCTGCGCCATGGACGTAAGCGCAGCGCGTTTCACTTTCATATTGCGCGATTTGTCGAGAATATCGCGGAGATCGTTCATGGCCCCGCGATTCAACAACAAGCCGGTTGTTTCGATGGCGGTCACCTGCACCTTTTCGTTGAGATCGTGCAGCAGGAACACCAGAGTGAGGCCGGCGCTGGGCTCGCGGATCTTCTGGATCGCAATGAGAGATTCGTAAATTACTTGCGTGTCCTTGGAGCGCAGCGCCTGTTCCAGGTCCTCAAGAGCCTCGCGCCCGCGCAAGATTCCCACCGCGCGCGCCGCATTGGCGCGTGTCTCCATGCTGGCGCCGCCACGCGCCAGGCGGCCCAGCGCCTGCGCAACTTCCGGGCGAACCTGGACGTAAGGATCCACTACTTGATCGTTGGTGTCTGTAAACTTGCTTTTGATGGACGTGCCCACACGGCGCAATGACGCTGTCATGCCGGTCTGAATGTAACCGGGCAGGTAGAAATTCACCAGGCCATCGGTGGCGCGAATCTGGATTTCAGGATCGTTGTCCGCGGCGGCCTTGATCAGCGCATCGAGACTGCGCTGGGTACCAATGTCGACAATGGCCTTCACGGCTTCGCGCCGGACGTCCAGATCCACATCCGCGAGATATGGCTCGAGCTTAGGAATGCTCTCGGAACCGGCGCCCTTACCCAGTTCGCGAACGGCCTTGGCTCGCTGCTTGGCGTCATCTTGAGCCGTCAGGCAGTGCGATGCAATCAACAGGCATCCACACAGCATCCAGGTAGTAGCGCGCTTGGTGGTGCGCATAAGGCTCACCTCAACGGACAAATTCCACTGTAACCTTCTTCGAGATCAACCCCGCTTCGTAGCCCATATCCAGCAGCTTTTGAGCGGCTTGCGGTACCAGCTCGCCGCAGTCCAGCGTGTGGTGATTGACGTACATGCCCACAAACTTCTCCGCCAGCCGCGGCTCCAGATCGCGCGCGAATTGCATGGCGTAGTTCAGGGACTCTTCGCTATGATCGAGCGCGTATTGTATGCTCTCGCGCATCATCCGGCAGCACTCGCGCTGGACGTCGGGCGCCACCGAGCGCAACAGCGCGTTCCCACCCAGCGGCAGGGGCAGATCGTAGGCCGCTTTCCACCAGCGCCCCAGATCGATGACGCTTTGGAATCCGCTCTTGCCGTACGTCAACTGTCCTTCGTGGATGATCAACCCGGCGTCGACCGTGTGTTCCTCCACGGCTTCCAGAATCTTGTCGAACGGTATGGGAACTTCCTCAAAATCCGGCTCGAACAGTTTGAGCGCCAGGTATGCGCTGGTC
>JBGPSX010000129.1:0-9386 GCA_041490325.1 Bryobacteraceae bacterium
AGATAGTCTTGCCAAGCTGGATGCGCAGGGATCATCGAGTAGTTTGCCCGATAGTGAGTATAGAGTTGACCTGCCGGATCGCGTCCGGCCCATTGCTCGCCCTTTTCCAGGCCGATGTGCGACGTCGTCGAAATAATGAAACACTCGACGTACACGATGATCCTTCCTCCGAGCTTGTGCAACGCTTTGATTCCTGCTGTGAATGCAGCGTCGCCGCCCAGGTCGGTTCGAGGAAGGTAGTCGCCCTTGTTGAAGTATTCGCGGCCGTCGCCAACTTTCGCTCCCTCCCAGAAGTCGGCGATAAATACAGTGTTACTTCCGAAGCTTTGCGCCTCTTCGAGCAGCTGGGGCAGTTTCTCGAAGGAATCGATGCGCTTCTTAAGGTTCTGACGCGGAAACTGCATGTAGATTGCACCGGAGCCGGAACCCGTGTAGCTGTAAAAGGCGCCTTGTTCGCGGAACCAGGCGGGAGTAGGCGTAAAGCGCCAGCGCGGCCGATGCTGGGACGTGTAGTAATCCACGGCGGCATGCCAGTCGCCCGTATTGTTGACGCCGATGGCGAATCGGGAGGCCGCCTGCGTCTCGCCCGCGGCAAGATCGGCAACCCAGGCGCCGGCGATTCCTTCGGACGACAAAACCAACTGCAGCGGAGCTATGCCATTGTCGAGGTCGCCGTCTATATCCGCAAAGTACACGCCGGCTCCGCTATCGGCATCGTAGAGGCTGGCCACTTCCATGGAATTCATGCCCGTGGGCATTCCGATGCGAGGATTGATTCGCATTCCCACGCTGCGGTTGGGCGCCACCGTTTTCTCGACGGGCACTACCGCGCCGATTTCCATTGGGACCATTGCCATCCTCCGCGCCGCCGAACCCGGTGTAACCAGTTCGCCGATCTTTGGAATAAGCGCGTGGAGCGAGATTTTCGCCGCGCCGATATTCGTCGTACTCATTCGCACGCTGGCGACAGATCCATTGCGCGGAAGAGAAACATCCACCGCAACTGCCAGCGTCAGATCCTTCGCGTGGGCCTGAATCGTCAGCGACGAACCGTTCTTGGCGCGCGAGAAGCGATCCAACACGAAGCCCTTGTTGCTTTGAAGCGTGACGCCGCCGGATGCAATCTCGAACAAAGACGTAGGCTTCGCCACATGCTCCACGCCCAGCGTCTTGTTACGAATGCTGGTGAGCGCGATACCTTGGTCGCCCAATTCGAAACCGAGCGACAGGTTTCGGTTCTCGATTTTCACTGCCTCCGAATGACCGAGTCCAATCGACAGGGCAGCGGCAATAAAGACACGTGTAAGGCGGGGCAAGATGAATAACAGAGTAAGAACCGCCGCGGGAGGGAAGCAACGTTGTTCTCTCCTCGCTTTCGGAGGTTCAGCTACTGAAATCGATGCTTAACGAGCAAGCGGTCTAAGTGATTGACCACAGGACCTTGCCGAACCTGTAATGGAGTCGCACAAATAAATCGCGCACAACCAACTAGTTTCGATAACCGAAATGAAACGCCGTTCAGGCCAGCGCCCGGCGCCAGTTAGACCGGTGTCACTTACCCCTGGACACCAAGTCCACTTTTGTATATAATTCGACACAGCAACAAAACAGTCTAACGAGGGTCACATGGTTCACGGAGATGACATAATGCTACGTTCTCGCGTTTTGGTTGTTCTCTCTTTAGCGGCGCTCGCCGCTCCGGTATTTGCCCAGACCTTTGGCGAAATCACCGGCCGGATCAGCGATTCATCCGGAGCCGCCGCGCCCAACAGCACCGTTACGGTTACCAACATCAACACCAACGCCGTGCGGCAAACCGTCAGCACGATCAGTGGCGACTACAGCTTGCCCTCACTTGCTCCAGGAACCTACAAGCTCAAGGTGGAGAAGTCCGGATTCAAAACCGAAGAGATCAGGAACATTTCGGTAGCCGTGCAGCAGACGGTGCGCCTGGACTTTGCGCTTACCGTCGGGCAAGTCAGCGAGTCGGTTACCGTAGAGGCGTCGGCCGTTCAGCTCCAGGCTGAGAACGCAACCGTCGGCACGGTTATCGATAACAAGCGCATCGTTGAACTGCCGTTGAACGGGCGGAATTACCTGCAGTTGGTTGCCCTCACGCCGAACGCGACCACTTTGTCGTCCTCCGCCGGTCAGGCCGGTTCGCGCCAGGGCGGCGATCGGGCCAACCAGTCGATTTCGGTAGCCGGCCAGCGCACCATGTTCGACAACTTCACGCTGGACGGTGTCAATAACACCGATCCCAACTTCAACACCTACGTGGTCCGGCCGTCGCTCGACGCCTTGCAGGAGTTCAAGGTCCAGACCGGCGTTTATCCGGCTGAGTTCGGACACAATGCGACGCAGATCAACGTGCTGACCAAGACGGGTGGCAACCAGTATCATGGTGCGCTCTTTGAGTTCCTGCGTAACGACAAGCTCGATGCGCTGCCTTACTCGTTCACCAGCAACCGTGTGGGAAAGAGCCCGTTCAAGTGGAACCAGTTCGGATTTGAGCTGGATGGTCCCGTTCTGATTCCGAAGCTCTTCAACGGCCGGGACAAGCTGTTTTTCATGGCCAACTATGAAGCCTTCCGGCAGCGCCAGAACGGCCAGTCGGTTTACACCGTGCCGACGGCTGCCATGTTCGGAGGCGATTTCAGCGGGATTGCCAGCACGATCTACGATCCTAATACTAAGGCGCCCTTTGACTCCAACGTCATTCCGCAGACCCGCATCGATCCGATTTCGAAGAAACTCCTGCAATACTACGCGCCGGCCAACGTCGCCACCACGAAGTTGTCCAACAACTACACCCGCAGCAGTTCGTCACCCATCAACCGGGACCAGTTCATCCTTCGCATGGACTATGTTGAATCCGCAAAATCACAATGGTCCGGGCGCTACAGTTGGGGCGATGAAAACCAATCCACCACGGGTTTGACGCTGGACGGCAGCAAGATTCTTACGACCTTCGAACAATACATGGGCTCGAACACGCGTACCTTCACGCCGACTATGGTCAACGAGGTCCGCTTTGGATATTCCCGCTTCTACAATTCCATCGGAACATTCCTGGCGTTCAACACCGATGCGGTCGCGCAAATCGGCATCCCTGGGCTTAAGAGCGGTGATCCGGTGCAGTGGGGGCTTCCCAATGTCACTCTGATCAATTATCAGAGACTCGGCGACGACACCGAAGGCCCTTATGCGAACGATAACAACACCCTTCAGTTCGTCGACAATTTCTCGTTGATCCGTGGCAAGCACACCTTCCGCTTTGGCGGAGAGTTCCGCCGCGAACACTATAACCAGGTTGGAAACCAGTTTGCGCGCGGGCAGTTCACCTTCCAGGCCAACGCCACTCAGAATCCCGTAGCGAAGAATCAGGGCGATAGCTTCGCCGACTTCCTGCTTGGCGATCTGTATCAATCCGAGGCCGCGGTCTCCATCGCCAGCGCCAATTTCCTTCGGAACGCGTGGTCATTTTACGTAGATGACACGTGGAAGGTTACGCCCAAGCTGACTCTCGCCCTGGGCGTGCGCTGGGAAATAACTCCTCCCTTCTATGACACCAAGCGCAACGTCTTCTCAGTCTTCATGCCTTTCATGGACTCGACGCCGAAAGTCGCCGACCAGAGCCGCTACCCACAGTTCATCCGCGAAGGCAAGTGCGCCGGAGACCCCTACGAAGGGATTCCGATCCGCTGGCCACAGATTGGCGTGCTGTGCGACGGGCGTCTCGGCGATGCGTTGGTTCAAACCGACTGGAACGATTTTGCGCCGCGCATCGGCATCACCTACTCACCCAATTCCAAGTGGGTCATCCGGACTGGCGCCGGCATGTTCTACAACCAGGACACTGGCAATCCGCGCTTCGACATGGCGCGCAATATCGCCGGACGCATCCGCGTAAACTCCGCTCTTCAAAATCCGACTCTGTTCTGGAACACTGCTCTGGCCAACATCTCGGGTGGAACCGCTAACGTCACTCTGCCCTACGCGTTCGCGAATAAATATGAGCGGCGGACCCCTTATACCTGGGAATACCTGCTCAACGTGCAGCGCGATCTCGGCCACAACTGGGTGCTGGAAGTGGGCTATTTGGGTTCAATCAGCCGCAGGCTGGAGTTCCTCCGCGCGGCCAACGAATCGGTTCCCGGAACCGTCGGCACCGTGCAGGATCGCTCGCCGTACACGAATTTTGGCAGAATCCAATTAGTAGACTCCGCCGCCAACGGCGCATACAATTCAGCCAGCGCCAAACTGACGCATCGCTTCAGCGGCGGATTCACTCTGCTCAGCTCCTACACTTTTGCGAGGTCTCAGGATGACTCGAGCGGCATTCGCGTGCAAGGTCAGGACACGCTCTTTCCTCAGAACAGCTACTGCCGGAAATGCGAGTGGGCGCTTTCCGCCTACGATACCCGCCATCGCTTCGTCACGTCGACGCTGTATGAGCTGCCCATCGGAAAGGGCCGCAAAGTAGATGTCACGAATCCTTTTCTCGACGCTGTAGCGGGTGGTTGGCAGGCCGGCTTTATCTGGACCGTCCAGAGCGGCTTCCCCGAAACGCCCACGGTTGGCGGCGCCGATCGGTCCGGCAACGGAGCCGGGTTCGATCGACCCAATGCGACCGGAATCAGCCCGTATGTCTCGAATCCCGATCCCGCGTTGTGGTTCGCGATAGCCGCGTTTTCGCCCAACCCCTCAGGGACGTTCGGCAACGCCGGTCGCAATGCCCTGATCGGTCCCGGCCTGTTGACGCTGGACTTCTCGGCGCACAAGGAATTTCGGATGCCTTATTCCGAGCATCACCTCTTGCAGTATCGCTTCGAGGCTTTCAACTTCTTGAACCACCCGGTTTGGGGCGCACCCAACCTGAACGTGACGTCGGCCGGCTTCGGGACCATCACTGGCACGCTGGGAGGCGTCCCGATGCGGCAATTGCAGATGGCGCTGAGGTACAGCTTCTGACACGACCAACTCGCAGATTTATCTTGAAGAGTTCCAGCTTGCCTTTCGCCGGCATGTTAGGACTACCTTCTATATCGGCGGCGTTACAGGCGGTATCTTCGCCGTACCGCCGCCCCAAGCTCAAGATCACGGAAATACGCACGGCGGAAGTGCGTGTTCACGGCTATCAGGTGCATGTCCGCGTCTACACGGATCAGGGGATCGTTGGCCAAGGCGAGTCTACCGACGCGGCGCAAGGCAGCGTTCCTCTGATGCAATCCTTTTCGCGGCTTCTGATCGGACAGGATCCCTTGAACATCGAGGCCGCGTTCGAACGCATCCGCACCGCGGGTGTGTTCGCGGGCGCACAGGCCGGTCAGTACGTGACCGCTCTCACCGGAATTGAGATCGCGCTCTGGGACATCGCCGGCAAGGCCGTCGGATTGCCGGTCTACCAGCTTCTGGGCGGAAAAGTCCGCGACCGCGTTCGGGTCTACTGCGATTCCGGATCGCGAGAAATGATCCCCGGCGACGAAGGCTCCAAATCCAGGATCAAGGAGATCCAGGACCTGGGCTTCACCGCCGCCAAGATCGACATCGACGATGCCACCGATCCCTCGCGGTTCGACCGCGTGAATTGGACCGCTTCGAATGCCGAGATCGATCACATGCTGGCGAAGATCGCCTTCACGCGCGATTCCTATCCGAAAAACATCGACCTCGCCGTAGACATGCACGCGCGCTACGACGCCACCACAGGTAAGCGCGTCGCAAAAGAAGTGGAGCATTTCAAGCTACTGTTTTTGGAAGAGCCAGTGCCGGCCGAGAACATTGATGCGATGCGCGACATCCGGGCTTCCACCAGCACGCCCATTTGTTGCGGCGAGAATATCTACCTGCGGCACGGATTCCGCGAGATTCTAGAAAAGCGCGCCGCCGACATCATCATGCCCGATTTTCAAAAGACCGGCGGCTTGCTGGAATCCAGAAAAATCGCCGACATGGCGCACACGTACTATGTGCCCGTGGCGCCGCACGCCGTGACCTCGCCCATTGGAATGATGGCGACGGCGCATGTGTGCGCGGCCATTCCTAACTTCCTCGTAACGGAATGGCATTGGATTGATTCACTGCCGCTGTGGAGGAACTGGGTCAAGGAGGGCGAGATCATTGACAAGGGCTTCATCACTCTGCCGGATCGCGCCGGTCTCGGCGTCGAAATGGACGAAGTCGCCGCGCGCAAGGCGCAGGTGCCCGGAACTCCCTGGTTTGAATCCGTCAAGAGAGGTTAGCGAATGAAGCGAATCTTGATCTTCACCGCGTTGCTGGCGGCGCCCTTGTTCGCGCAGCCAGGGATTCTCACAAAGGAACTGCTGATCCAGTACACACCCGATTGGAAGGGCGAGCGATTCGCCGACGGACGTCCCAAAGTTCCGGACGGTATTTTGAAGCGCTTGACTCACGCCACTCTTGAGGAGGCTTGGGCGGCGGTCACCTCCGCCGGTTTCAGCCATCAATACGAGGATGGTTGGTACAGCATTCATCCTGACAAGATCCTGGTTGGCCGCGCGCTCACGGCCCAGTGGTTGCCGGGCCGTCCCGACATCCACAAAGTGATCGAAGACCAGGGCAAGAAGGATCGGCGCATCGGAGGACAGAATGCCTGGCCGGTGGACATGCTTCAACCCGGCGATGTTTATGTCTGCGATCATTTCGGGCTGAAGGAAAATGGCCCTTCCATCGGCGACAACGTCGGCAGCGCCATTTACGCCAGGAGCGGGAACGGGATAGTCTACGACGGCGCCGTACGCGACATCAATGGTCTCAAGGAGCTCGAAAATTTCACTTCGTTCGTGCGTTTCTATGACCCTTCGCATCACATCAGCAACCTGTCGGCCGGCCCGCGCTTGAATTCGACGCTGATCGGAATCAACATCCCGATTCGTATCGGACATGCCACCGTTCTGCCCGGTGATGTTGTTTTCGGACGCGACGGCGGCGTCGTGTTCATCCCTGCCCAACTAGCCGAGCGAGTGGTTCAATCCTCCGAAATGACCAGGCTGCGCGACGAGTTCAGCCACCAGCGTCTGCGCGAAAAGAAGTACACCGCCGGCCAGATCGACACCAGCCGTTGGGCGGATGCAATCGAACACGACTTTACGCAGTGGCTGCGGAGCAATGTCGACAAACTGCCGGTCGCGAAGGAACAGGTGGAGGAGATCCTCAAACAGCGCACGCAGTAAGTTGCCCGGTGCTTGCGGCCGCGACAGCGTAACTTGATATCCTTGTAGCCAGTGGATCGTATAGTTTGATTGTCAAGCAAAATGTCCGTACTTCGTTTTAGGCCCATACAAACAGCCTCTAGCGAGGTCGTTCGTAACATTAACCGGCGGATCGTTCTCAATTTGATCCGCACCCGCCAGCCCATCTCGCGCGCCGATCTCGCCCGCGTATCCGGACTGCAGCGCAGCACCATCTCCCTGATTGTGGAAGCTCTGATCGCCGAGCACTGGGTTCTGGAAGGACCCACTGGCCGGCTGCCTCGCGGAAGACGCCCGACTTTTCTGCGGCTCAACGACGAGCGCGTCATCATCGGCGTGGATATCCGGCCCATCCAAACCACGGTCGCCCTGGCCGACGTCAACGGCAAGTTCAGGTCGCAGGAGGTAATGGCCACGCCTTCCGACCCGAAGGTCGCGATGGACTCGTTGATCGATCGTATTCGCGCCATCCAGCGCGGTTGCGGCGACAAGAAGGTCGAAGGAATCGGGATTAGCTTGCCGGGCCGGTTTAGCGACCGCCTGGTTTTCGCTCCCAATTTGAAGTGGCGCGATTTCGACATCCGCACTCCCATTGAAAAGGCCACCGGCCTCGAGGTCGAGCTCGAAAACGCAGCCAACGCGTGCGTGCTCGCCGCTGTGTGGTTCGATCACATCGGATCTCACAGCACCATCGTCGTCATTACCGTTTCTGAAGGCATTGGAAGCGGGATCTTGATGAACGGACAACTGGCCCGAGGCTTCAATGGAATGGCCGGAGAGTTCGGTCACGTGCCGCTCGATCCGGAAGGGCCTCTGTGCGGTTGCGGCAGCCGTGGATGTTGGGAGACCTTCGCTTCCAACCGCGCCGCACTGCGTTACTACCTTGAATCGAAAACGAACGCCGAAGGCATGAGCTTCCTGGATCTGTTGAGCCTTGCCGACCAGGGGGACGCCAAGGCCGGCCACGCGCTGGAGACCATGGCGCATTATCTTGGCCGCGGCATGCGCATGATCGTGGCAGGTCTTGCGCCCGAGCAGATCATTGTTATTGGCGACCTTACGCGATCTTGGAGCCGCGTCGGTCCTATTATCGAGGCCGAGATGAAGGCCCAGGTCCTGCCGGGTGGAACGGCGCCGCGTCTGACTCCAGCTCACGAACACGGCATGGCTCGGCTGCGCGGCACCGTGGCCTTGGTACTTCAGAAACACTTCGGCGCTACGGACGAACTTCCGGTGGCTGAGCCGCCCCGGACCCCCGCCGCCGCGTCCAAACCCTGACGCACTGCGCATGCCGCGAAAAATCACCGACATTCGCGCCACCACTGTAACCGTCCCGCTCGAAGCTCCACTGCGCCACGCCAATGGCTGCCATTGGGGACGCTTCGTGCGGACCATCGTCGAAGTCGAGACCAACGATGGCTTAGTGGGACTCGGCGAGATGGGCGGAGGCGGCGAAACGGCCGAGGCGCTCTTCCGCTCCATGAAGCCTTATTTGGTTGGCCACGATCCGGCTCGCCTGGAAGAAATGCGGTTCCTGATCGCCAATCCCACGGCGTCGCTCTATAACAACCGCACGCAGATTCTCGCGGCCCTTGAGTTCGCCTGTCTCGACATTCTCGGGCAAGCCTGGGGCGTGCCGGTTTCAGAGATCCTGGGCGGACGGCTGCGCGATCGCGTTCCCTTTGCCTCGTATTGCTTCTTCCGCTATCCCAACCCTCAGACCGGCGAGGGGGAAGTGCGCAGCGTCGATCAGATGATCGACCATGCCCAAGCCCTCAAGGAGCGCCATGGTTTCACGACGCACAAACTGAAGGCCGGCGTTTTTCATCCCGACTACGAACTGGAAGTCTATCGCGCGCTGGCTGCCATCTTTCCTCAAGACTCGCTGCGGTTCGATCCGAATGCCGTCTGGTCCACCGAGCAGGCCATCCGCTTCGGGCAAGCTATTGACGGCCTGCGCAACGACTATCTGGAAGATCCCGTTTTCGGTCTGAATGGAATGCGCCGCACGCGCGAAATGATCCGGATTCCACTCGCGACCAACACCGTGGTTGTCAATTTCGAACAACTCGCCGCGAACGTGCTCGATACCGCCGTGGATGTCATTCTGCTCGACACCACGTTCTGGGGTGGGATTCGGGCCTGTGTAAAAGCAGCGGCCGTCTGCGAAAC
>JBGPSX010000130.1:0-9353 GCA_041490325.1 Bryobacteraceae bacterium
CTCGAGCGAGGCGAAGGGCGGACGCTGCCGCATCATCCGATAGCGCGTCTCGAGCAAAGGCTGATCGTAGGTCCGGCCGTTGTAGGTGATCAGCACTTCGAACTGCTTCAGATGTTGATTCAGGGCACTGAGCAGGCTGGCCTCTTCGCCAAATTCGCGCATGAAGAATTGCCGTATGCGAAAACCTTGCGGCGTGACGCGCCCCACGCCGATCAAGAATGCGTAGGTGCCGGAGCCTCCCGCAAGACCGGTCGTCTCGGTATCCAGGAAGCACCATTTTTCAACCGGAATACCTTGTATCAGGCCATTCGAGATCGGCTGGAGCAGATCGGCCGGGAGATCCTCCAGATCCACGATGCCAATGCTCCCGTGCCGCCGGTGGCGTTCGTAGAGTTTCTCCGTCTCGAAATGGTGACCCAGAGCGGTGGTGACTTCTTCAAACGGAAAATGATGGTCGTGTGGCTCATCGTTGATAACTGGTGGCGCCTCGCGTCTGCTTGGCCTGGGCTGCGCGTATTTCTTGTCAATCTTCGCGATCCGGCGGCGTAGATATGCGAGTTGCTGCTGGAAGTCACTCATGCCTGGTGCGATGCGACGGTCTGCGATACCTTCTCCCATTCTGCCAGTAGACCGCTCAGCTCCGCGCGGCGCGTATCCAAGAGCTTCGAGATTCGCAAGGTTTCCTCGGCGCTGACAAAATTAGCGAGATCTGTTTCGTAGGCCGCGATCTCGGTTTCAAGCCCTGCAATCTCCCGCTCTAGTTCGCTGCAACGGTCTTGCATTTTTTTCAGCTTGAGGGGGTTCAAACGCTTAGCGCTTGAGGAATTTGTGACCACCAGTTGAGGACTGGGCGCCACCGGCGCGCCACCGGGCAAAGTCAGGTCCAGTTGCTTGCCTTCCTTGCGCCACATGTAGTCTTCGTAGTTGCCCGGGAAGATGCTGACTTCGCCGTTGCCGATTTCGAAGATGCGTGTCGCCAACTTGTCGATGAAGTAGCGGTCGTGTGAGACGAAGACCACCGTGCCGGTGTATTTCTCGAGCGATTCGAGCAAAACGTCTTTGGCGCGCAGATCGAGGTGATTGGTGGGCTCGTCAAGCAGCAGAAAATTCGATGGCTCCAGCAGCATTCGCGCCAGGGCGTAGCGATTGCGCTCGCCGCCCGACAGAACACCGATGCGCTTGAAAACGTCGTCTTCGGAAAACAGAAAACAGCCCAGCAGGTTGCGCAGCTCCGTGTTGCTGGAGCGCGGCGCCATGCTCGAAAGATCGTCCAGCATGCGGGCGTTTGGGTCCAGCTCTTTATATTGGTCCTGCGCGAAGTAGTCGACCCGGGCGTTGTGGCCGAGGCGATATTCGCCGCTGCTCAGCGGCTCGCTTCCAGACAGAAGCTTAATGAGTGTCGACTTCCCCGCCCCGTTCACGCCCACCAGCGCTATACGATCGCCGCGTTCGATGATGAAGCTCACGCCGCCAAAAACGAACTTCTCCCCATAGCTCTTCGAGACGTTCTGGAATTCCGCCACGATACGGCCGCTGGGCTTGGGTTGCGGAAACGAAAAATGGATGGTCTTTTCTTCGTCGGGAAGCTCGATGCGTTCGATCTTGTCGAGCTCCTTGATGCGGCTCTGGACTTGTTTCGCCTTGGTGGCCTGATAGCGGAAGCGATTGATGAAGGCCTCGATCTGCTCGATCCGCTCGCGCTGGTTGCGATAGGCGGCTTCCAGTTGGTCGGTGCGCTCCCGCTTTTGCTGCAGGTACTTCTCGTAGTTGCCGTGATAAAAATGCACGCCGCGATTCCAGATCTCGATGATCTTGCCGACGGTGACATCCAGAAAATAGCGGTCATGCGAGATCAGCACGAAGGCGAAAGGATAGTCGGCCAAGTACTGCTCCAGCCAGTTACGCGCTTCCAGATCCAGGTGATTGGTGGGCTCGTCGAGCAGCAAAAGATTCGGCTTTTCGAGCAGCAGCTTCGCCAGGGCGATGCGCATCTGCCAGCCGCCGGAGAACTCTTCGGTTCGGCGATGCCACTCGGAATGCGGAAAGCCCAAGCCGGCCAGCACAGTTCCCACTTGCGCCTCCACTGAATATCCGTCGCGGGTGCGGAATTCGCTGTCGAGTTGGTGAAAGCGATCGGCCACCTGGGCATATTCCGGGCCCGCCGGATCCAGCTCCGCCATCTTGTGCGTGAGCTCTTCCATCTCCTGCTCCATGCGGTGGAGCGATGCGAACACCGACATGCACTCCGCAAACACGCTACGACCCGATAGCGAAAGGCCGTCCTGGGGCAGGTAGCCCGCGCTGATTCCGCGCGTCACGCTGAGCGATCCATAATCGAGCGTTTCGATACCCGCCAGGACCTTGAGTAGCGTGGTCTTTCCGCTGCCGTTCGCGCCCACCAGGCCGGCGCGATCCTTGTTCGTGATCAGCCAGTTCAGATTTTCGAAAAGAAGTTTGGGGCCGAAGCGTTTCCCGGCGCCAGAGAGTTGAATCATGTAACTCTAGTTTCTCGTTTCTGGTGATTTCTAAACAACCGCTCCCTTTGGTCACGGCTCGGCCAGCGGCAATGTGCACAAACGTCCGGCTGCCCGTATGTCCGACTAACCCCAAGCCGAGCCGTGACCATAGGGAGCGGTTTCAAATAATCATCATGGTTTCCAAGACTGCACAATGGGTCGCCAATCACGATGTTCGCCCAGCTCAGGATGGGCATCGCAAGATAGTAGCTCTCAGCCAGATTGCGGCCTTGATAGTAGGCCGTCAGCAGCACGTTCGGACGTGGACAAAATGGCAGAAGCGGCTCGGAAACGTGGCCAGAAGCTCCGGTGACGCCGTCATGAATGTAGTCGGCTGTCATGCTCTGAGGAGAGCCGGCGAACAAGGTTTTCGGGTTATCCCAATTCCCGCCGAGATTCCAACCGTCCGGCGGACGCGCGAATGTTCGCCCGTTGGTGGAGACGTACTCGGTCATGATCGCGCCGGGCAGCCATCGAAACCCAAGATGCCGTTCCTTTCGATTGGGGTCGTTGGAGCCCCAGGATGCATATGCGATCACGTCGCTCTGGCCGGACAGCACTTTGCTCGAATCGTCGAAGATGACGCGATCCTTGGGCAGTCTCCTGACGGCGTCCCTTAGCCAGCCGTTTCCCTCCGACCGGTCATTGGCCTTCAGATCAATGACGAATTTCCCACGATTGCGGGCCTGCAGCGCGCGATCGATGATGCCCCTGACGTCGGCGAAATCATATCCGGCCAAACGCGTGACCAGATAGATCGGAAAATCCGGATGCCGGAATGACGCGCTGATCTTGCCGAAAAACGGGTTGGGAATCCCTCCCGGCACAACATGGGGTTTGCCGCGCATATCGGAATAAAGCAGAGCCAGTTCCGAATCCACCGACGCTGTTTCGGCCGCAAGTCCTCCACCATGTCCGGGAATTCGCAGTGGGACGCCGGCGGTTGTAACGATATATAGAATCTTCTCTTCGAGATGCTTCCGCCGCAGAAAAGCAGCGATCGGCGCTGCAATTTGCTTCTCGAAATCGTCGCGCGAGATTTCGTCGTCCGGCTTCGCGTTCAGTCGAACGACATTGGACGACGGAATGTGCCTGCGCGACACATAGTATTCGCCGATGTTTCGCGACAAGGGTAGCGCTTGGTTGATTACGACCAGTACGTTCTCGGCGCTTTGCCCGAACGCGAGCGCCGCGAACGCCAGCGCCGCTGAAGCCAGGAGCAATGCGACACGAGGCACGCTTACTTTAGCGTCTTCAGATAAGCGGCAATGGCTTCGGCATCCGCATGCTTGAGTTTGTAAGCTGGCATGGGAGGATCGGCTGGATGGCCGCTCGGTCCGGCGGCTGTCTCGAGGAATTTCACTAGTCCCTGTTCGCCCCAGCGCGCGAACAACCTGCCGGTAGACGTCAGGTCGGGCGAAGTCTTGTGCCACCCTTTTACTTCATGCGTAGGCTGAAAGTCGAGCACTGCGCCTTTGAGCCACTTGGTGGTGTCGAGCTCGCCCGCTTCGGTGCGGGGCGTGTGGCACTCCTGGCACTTGCCAACCTCTTCGACCAAATATTTTCCTTGAGCAACCTGATCCGAGCCGGCGACGACGCCAACGACAGCCGTGGCGCAGAGCAATCCCAAATATTTCCGCATAGCCACATGTTAGCGCGCCAGACTTAGAGCGTGAAGAGTTGCGTCACTTTACCTTCACGAACGTTATGCACACGGGCGCAGGCACGTCATGCAACGCTCCCGCAGGGCTTAACTGGCCGCTAGACTGGTTGATCCGAAACAAAACAATATTGTTCGTCTTTTGATTCGCGACAAAAAGATACGCTCCGGTCGGGTCAATCGCGAAGTTACGTGGGGTGTTGCCTTGAGTGGAGACATGTTGGATCGAACTCAGCGCGCCAGTGGAAGAGTCGACTTTGAACACTGCGATGCTGTCGTGCCCGCGGTTCGATCCATACAGAAATTTGCCCGACGGATGGACTGCGATCTCCGCGGTGCTGTTCGGGGAGCTGAAATCTTTGGGCAGAGTGGAAATGGTCTGGAGCGGCCGCATCGTTGCGGTTGCGCCGTCATAAGACAGTTCGGTGATGGTCGAATCGATTTCATTGATCACGTAAACAACGCGGCCATTCGGATGAAACGCGAGATGCCGGGGGCCGGCGCCGGAAGCGACTTTGGCGAAGGCCGCATCGTTCGGTGACAGACTCGTGTTCTGGACGCGATACGCCAAGATCTGATCGAGCCCCAGATCGGCAACGAGCGCAAAGCGGTTGTCCGGCGAAAACACAACGGAGTGAGCGTGCGGTCGTCCCTGACGTTGTGGAAGCGCCACCGTACCGCTGTGCTGGAAAAAAGTCGACGATTCGCCGACGCGGCCATCCTGAGAAAGAGGAAATGCTGCCACGCTGCCCCCATCGTAATTAGCGACCACCAGGAGTTTGCCTTGCTTATCCACAGCCAGGTGACACGGGCCGGGTCCGCGCGAGGAAACCGTATTGAGCGGAGTGAGCTTTCCGGTGGCGCGATCAATCGCGAACGCGCTTACCGAGCCGCTGCTTGCGCCTTGATAACTGGACGTTTCATTTACCGCGTAAAGAAAGCCCTCATTGGGATGCACGGCGAGGAACGAGGGGCTGGGAGTTTCCGCAGCCAGACCCAGCGGCGTCAATTTCGCATGGGACGGATTGAAACGCCACGCATAGATTCCCTTACTTTGATCGTTGGTGTACGTGCCGGCATACATCCAATAGTCGGCTGCAAAAGCGGGTGCAATTAAGATGAGCAGAGCGGATAGAGATCGTCGCATAGGTTTTATTCGTTTCGTTTTGCCATGTGGGCGCGCCAGTCCTGCCAGTCTCGCGTGGTGGCCTTCACCATTTGAGCGGCCGCTTCATGCAGCCAATGCCGCGGGCGCTTGCTGAGATCTTGCAGAATGAGCTTGGCCGCGCGAGGGGTTCCAAGATGGATGTTGGCGGTTTCAAAACCCATGGCGTGGAGCAGTTTGGTTTCGTCTTGCTCCTTCGGCATGGCGGAAAGCTCGACTCGCGAACAATCTGGCGCCAGGCGTCGAACGATCCAGCGGCCTTTGAGTCGAACGCAAGGATCCACGGCGCGCACCGCGCGGTCGAGGACATCCTGATAGCGAATCCGATCGGGCGCTTCGTCGCCGGAAGCCCAAACGGAGGCTGACGGCGCCAGGGCCTTGGCCTCGCGCGCCACCAAGCCACCGCAATATTCAGCGATCGCGGCGAACCGTTCTCGGCCGAGACTGCCCAGGCCGGAGACGCGATGCGCGATGCGGTAGCGGAGTCCACGCTTGGGCATCAGCCGGTCCAGAGCCCGGTCGGCACCCTTCGGCACGCGTCCCCTCCACGTCGGTAAATGGTCGAGCTTATCCCAAAATTTTTCCGGATCGCGCAGAACTCCGGTGACCATCGACCGCAACCAGACGTGCTCCTCGGCCAATACCGTGGGACGGCCGCCCGATTGAAGACTCTTGTTATAGCCGGCGAGAATCGCATTGCAGGCGTCTTTCGGCGCAACCCGAAGGCGCGATTCCCGAATCGCGATATGAGCGCTGGCCGCCAGCCGCACCAGGTCGGCGGTATACGGCAGCTCGCAAGCCTCATCGAAATCGTTGACGCCCCAAACCAGTCGGGCTTCCGCATCGCGCCAGGTTCCGAAATTTTCCACATGCAGATCGCCTACGGCCAACACGCGCGGTGCGCGCCGTTCAGAGACGCAAATGCCAGCCCAGGTCTGTATCCATCTGTAAAACGTCGCGCGCAAAAATGGGAATACGTCCGACGCCATGGCCGCGTGCTTACGCTCAAGATCGGCTGGGAGCAGAGTGAGGCGTTTGCCGAGCCAGGCTTCGTAGCTCTTGGTGGCTTTGGCAATCTTCATCGGGAATGCGCCGGCGGTTGTGACACATCCAGGAGTTCAGCCAGGTACTGCTTCCAAATGGCCGGCAGCGAATGCGTGCCGTGGCCACGGGTTTGATCGGTGATGGGCAGCAGGATATACCTCCCGCGTTTCACTCGTTTGATCTCGCGTTCGAGAATTCCCAACTCCGGCGGATTCACGACGTCATCGGCTGAGTTGATCGCAAACAAAGGCGCCTGAATCTTCTCCAGCATGGGCTGCGGGTTGTAGGTTCGCGAGGAATCGTATTGGTACAGCATATCGGCGGCATTGGCAGTTTCCATTCGCTTCCGCACGCTCTCATCGAACAGCGTATCCGCCTGATCGCGGGTGGGCGCCTGCTTGTGCATCTGGAGCGGGCTGGACGTCATGATACTCACGATGTATATCGCCGTGCGAAGCCCGCTCACCGGATCGGATCGTAGCGCATCCATCACCATGCGCCGGAAAAAGCGATTACGCCCGGCGATCTCCACCGGCGCGCTCGCTAGCGGCATCAACGCGTCCATAAAGTCCGGATACTTCTCGCCCCACATCCAGGTGTGCATGGCGCCCATGGAGGTTCCCATGACGAGCCGAAGATGTCTTACGCCCAGGCCCTCGGTGAGCAATCGATAATCCGCGGTCACCATGTCGTCGTAGTCGTAACGCGGAAATCGTTGGCCCAGGCCATCGCTCGGCTTGCTGGATTTTCCGTGTCCGATGCCGTCCGTCAGAACGATGAAGTGGCGCGACGCGTCCAGAAGCTGGCCCGACCCGAATAGCACGCCGGCGAATTGTTCGGAGAGAAATGCCTTGCCGGTTCCACCTGTTCCATGCAAAATGAGCACGGTATTGTCGCCGTCCAGCGTGCCGAGTGTTGTGTAGTGCAGTTTTAGCTCCGCTAACCTCTCGCCCGTGTTGAAGCGGAAGTCGTGAATGACATAGTCCGCCTCCTTCGGTTCCGGGTAGTCCGCCGCGAGAGCCGCCACACTGAACAACAGTAACAAGATAGGACGCACGGGTCGATTATACCTATGGCGAAGCTTTTTGGATGCGGCGCTGCCAGAGTTTGATTTACGTTAGTCGGCATTTGTGATATAGTTAGCGCATCCGTAAGTGGGGTGTTCAGGGAGGCGCGAGCTTGTAGCTCGGGCCAGATAGGGAACGGGGAAATTGTGCGGAATCGCTGGTTACACACATTACCGGCATAGGGCGGAACTCGCTCACATCCGGCGCGCCACTTACGCATTGACTCATCGCGGACCCGACCAGCAAGGGTTCTACGACGCTGAGTCTGTCTCTCTGGGCGCTGTCCGGCTGCGAATCATCGATCTCGCAGGCGGCGATCAACCATTCAAAAGTGACGACGGCGACACGGTTGTCATCTTCAACGGCGAAATCTATAACAACACCGAATTACGCGAGGAATTGCGCGGACGCGGCCATTCGTTTCAGACCACGTGCGACACCGAAACCGTGCTGCATGCGTTTCTCGAATGGGACACGGACTGCTTTTCCCGCCTCAGAGGCATGTTCGCTCTCGCGATCTGGACCGAATCGGAAAACCGCCTCGTCCTGGCGCGCGACCGCATGGGGATCAAGCCGCTGTATGTGTATCGCCGCGGAATCGATCTCTACTTCGGCTCGGAACTGAAAGCCATCTTCGAGCTTCCCGAAGTAGAGCGGCGAATCAACCCTCTGGCACTGCATTATTTCACTTCGCTCAACTACGTGCCGTCGCCACACACCATGGTGCAAGGCATCGATAAACTCGGGGCCGGCCATTGGCTGGAATGGCGAGAGGGTCGCGTCCAATCGCAGCCTTATTGGACGCTGGACTTCCAACCGGCGCGTCACTACACGCTGGATTCGGCCGCTGAGGAACTCGACCATCTGCTCAGCGAATCCATCCGGGAGCACTTGGTTTCCGACGTTCCGCTCGGTATATGGGCCAGCGGTGGATTGGACTCGTCCACAATCCTGCACTACGCCGCGGCTCAGTGTACTTCGCGGCTGAAGACGTTCTCGGTGTCGTTCTCGGGAAGAAATTTCGACGACGGCGAGCATGCGCGGCGCGTGGCCAGTCACTACGGCACGGAGCATCACGAGTTCGACTTGAATCCCGAGGTCGACCTCGAGAGCGCCATCGAAGGCATGTCGTACCATTCCGACGAGCCGGGCGCCGATGCAGGCGCGCTTCCGGTCTGGTTTCTTTCGAAGATGAGCCGCCAGCACGTTACCGTCGCGCTCAGCGGCGAGGGCGCGGATGAACTCTTCGGTGGATACTACACCTATCTCGGCGACCGCTACGCGCGCATGCTACGCCGCGTTCCAGCTCTTGCGCGCCGGGTAGCTCTTCGCCTGGCGCGAACTCTGCCAGCGTCCAACGAAAAGATCGGCCTGGACTACAAAATCCAGCGCATGCTCGAAGGCTCTTTTCTCACTCCCGCGGAAGCACACCTCTTCTGGAACGGCACGTTCTCGAAGGCACAGAAGGAGCAGTTGCACCTCCGCAACGGACATCCCTCTGTGGGGAATTTGGCCGATACCCTTCCTCACAATTCGCTAGACGCCGGATATCTGAATCGTTATCTTTGGCTGGATCAGCGCTACTATCTGGCGGATGACATCCTCTACAAGAGCGATCGCATGAGCATGGCGCATTCAGTGGAGGTTCGCCCTCCGTTCCTGGATCATCGCATCGTCGAATTCGCCGCCCGCTTACCCGAGAATCTGAAAATTCGTAACTCGAACCTTAAGGTCGTGCTGCGGCATCTCATGCGCAACAAACTGCCGGCGCATGTTCTCAATCGCAAGAAGGAAGGCTTCGATATCCCGGCGCATGACTGGCTGCGCGGTGTCCTGCGGCCCATGTTGCTCGACACGCTCACGCGCGAAAGCGTGGAGGAGTCGAATCTGTTCTCATGGAA
>JBGPSX010000131.1:0-9315 GCA_041490325.1 Bryobacteraceae bacterium
CCAACGTCCCGAGCCGCGATTGTAAACCGCCAACCCTTTGCCGAGCGTCCCGGCGTATACCGCGCGATCCGTCACCAGCATCGCGTTAGGATTAATTTCTGACGTACCCTTCCAATCGGTGAACCCCGACCAGCGGCCCGTGGAATCATACTTCAGCACTCCCGCGCCGTACGTCCCGATGAACCATTCGTTCGCAACTGGAACGATGGCGGTTATCCAATTGTGTTTCAGTCCCGAATTTGCGGTGGTGAAGTTCGCGCTGACGTTTCCCGAATCTAGGATCGATAACCCGCCCAGCGTACCGGCCAGCAGTCGCGAGCCGGACGCTGCCAGAGCGTAGACATGATTGTTCACCAGGCCGTGAAACGCATACAGGCTGCTGGTTCCAGAAGCATCGATAGTCGTGATTCCCGCGGGCGTCGCCGCGGTAATGGTGGGCGAACGGCTATCGCCCGAAAGCAAAACGTCCGTGACCTGATTCGCGATCAATCCGTCTGCTTTTCCCAGGACCTGCCGCTGGCGTCCGGCGGCGTCAAACAAAACTAAACCGTTCGCGGTGGCGACGGCGGTTGCGCCAGCTCCGTTCTGATGAACGATACGATTGACGCAAAACACGTGTTCGTTTTCGACGTGTGTGGCGCGTTCGAAACCGGGTTCGAGAATGTCCAGGCCGCGATCGAAATATCCCACCCAAAGCGCGCCGCGCGAATCCGGCGCCAACGCCGAAATGTTGCCATCCGTCAGGACCGCGCCGGGCATCTCGAATACCTTCTTGAATTCGCCAGATTTCGGCGAACGTTCATATAAGCCGCCTGCCGCGATCGCGTACACGCGGCCGTCCATGGTCCACAGCCGCTCGACGCCTTCAAGATCGGAATGCCCGGCCGTGTTACGAAGCCGTGGCGTCTGCGCGGCGAGTGAAACGTCCAGGACGCCTTCCTCCAGCGACCCGATCGCGAGCGATTCGCCCTGCACAAGCAAAGCCTTTGCGAAATATCCGCGCGCCAGCACGCGAGTGAATCGGCCATCGCGAAGTTCCGTGACGCCCAGCGCCGTACCTGCGTAGGCGGCGTTTCCTTCGATCGCAAGCGAGAGCACGCGTGGATCCGGCAAGCCTTCCGCTTCGGCGAAGTGATCGAGCTGGCCGGCATGCCACCGAAAAACGCCGCGATCCATGCTGCCGATCCAGAGATCCGCCTCCGAACCTGCCAGCGCGGTCACTTTCAGATCCCTAAGCACCGCGTGATGGATTGCAAGGCTCTGACCATCCCAGACGAGCACGCCGTTCTTCTGCGTTCCGAGAAGTACCCGGCCGCTTGCAAGCGGTAGAATCGCCGTCAGATCGCGTGTCGGCGCGTCGTCGGCCCGAACCTGCAAAAACCTGTGCCCGTCAAACGCGAGCAAGCCCTCGCCGGCGGTTGCGATCCACAATTGTGTCTCGCCTGACACGAGCCCGCGCGCCATCGCGACCAGCGGAGCCGGCGGAAGTTCGAGTCCAGGCCGGTACCGTGCGACCAGCGATCCGTTGGCATCGTAAGCAAACAATCCTGCGCGACCGCAAAGATAGAAACGGCCGTTGAACAGAATGCCGTCATGAAACTGGGCCGGTGAGCTGACAGATTCAAAACCTGGAGCAGATCGATCCAGCGTGATGGCGCGAAATCGAACCAGCCCTTGCTGAGCGACGTGCGATTCAGCGCTCTGCAGCGTGCGCGATGCTTTCCAAAGCGTGGCAGCGAAAAGCGCAACGCCGCAAATGACGATTGCAATACAGACGCCAATCGCAACTTTGCGTTTGGAAATCGTCCCCCGGTTCACCTACCAACTATATTGGAACAGGACTCGAAGTTCCAAGCGATTTTAATTCAGGATTAATAAAAGGGCTGTGAAAGAATCAGCGCAACAAACGATTATTGGAAACCGCTCCCTTTGGTCACGGCTCGGCTAGGGGTTGTTCGGACATGAGGGCGTTCGGACAAGAACGGACACAGGGCGTTCGGACGTTCATGCACGTTGCCGCTGGCCGAGCCGTGACCAAATGGAGCGGTTCCGAAGAGTCCTTCAGCAAGCTTTTAAGCCCGCAACGCCACCATCGGATCGAGTGCCGCCGCGCGACGCGCTGGAAAATAGCAAGCGAGCAGCGCCACGACAAACAGCACGCCGCCTCCCGCAAATAACGCCAGAGGATCGCGGCTGCCGATGCCGAAAACCAATTTCGCAAACACCGGACCGATGGCCAACGCAATCGCCAAACCGATGGCGAGCCCCAACCCGGCCAGCCGCAGCCCTTGCGCCAGCACCATCCGCACCAGTACGGATTTCTCCGCGCCTAATGCCACGCGAATTCCGATCTCGTGTGTGCGCAATCCGACGGCATAAGACACCACGCCGTAAAGTCCGATACCCGCCAGAAACAGCGCGATGCCGGCGAAGACAGTCAACAAGAAGACCGAGAACCGTCTCGACTGCAGCGAGCGCCCCAAGAGCTGGTCCATGGTCGAAACGTTGAACATCGGCACTTCCGGATCGAGCGCGCGCAATCGCTCGCGGATCGCGGCCGTAACGGTCTCGACGTTCCCTGTAGTGCGAACGGCGATCACGGGCGATCCCAGCGGATTCGCGATATAGGGCCGGTAAGCTTCAGGCCGAGGCGCGGTCTCGAGAGCGAGATGGTGCACGTCGCCTACGATTCCCACCACCGTCTTCCAGGGCTCCTGCCCGGCGCCCAATCCAAACTTCACGCGTTTGCCGATCGCGCTTTCGTGCGGCCAGAAACGGCGCGCCGCCGTCTGATTGATATTCAACTCCTCCGCGTTGCGCGGGTCAGCCACGCGACCTTCGAGCAAGGGAATCCCCATGGCTTGAAAATAGGAATCGCTCGCGATCCGATAATCGATGGACGGCAGGTCGCCTTCGGGAATCGCCCGGCCTTCGACGGTGAGCGAGGAAGTAATGTTACCGGCCCGAAACGGCAGCCTGCTGACCGCGCCCGCGCGACTGACCGTCGGCAGCGTGCGGATCTCCGCAGAAAACCGTTCGTAGAATTGCCTGGCCTGCTCCCGATTCTGGTATTTGTCGCTCGGCAGATTGACTTGAAAAACCAGCAGATTCTGAGTGTCGAAGCCGGGATGCACGTCCAGCAGGCGGATCAAACTGCGCAGCATCAATCCCGACCCGGCCAGCAATACCGTGGTCAGCGCGATTTCTGCAACCACGAGTGTCGATCGCATGCGCTGCCCGCTCACCCCCACTGTCGAACTCCGGCCTTCGCCCCGCATATCGATTCCCCAATTGCCTTCCGACACGCGCATCGCAGGCAGCACGCCAACGATCAGAGCAGACAGCAAGGTCGCAAATATCGTAAAGCCGAGTACGCCCGGCTCGAGACGCAGTTCACCCAGGCCCGCCACCCATTTCCAATCCATGGATCGAATCCCGAAAATTCCCCAGGCCGCGAGCACCAGCCCGAGCGCGCCGCCCGTTCCGGACAGCAGCAGGCTTTCAGCAACCAATTGTCGAATCAGGCGGCCGCGCCCGGCCCCCAACGCGATTCGAACCGCGATTTCCTGCCTGCGTGCCAGCGTGCGGCTCAGCACCAGATTGGCGACATTCGCGCAAGCGATCAAGAGCACGAACGCCACCGCGCCCGCCAGCATGAATAGGATCGGGCGAGTATCCGCCGTCAGATAATCGCGCAAGGCCAGCACCTTCGGAAAAAATCCATTGTTCGTGTTCGGATACTTGGCTTCAAAGTCTTTCATGATGCCTGCCAGTTCCGTACGCGCCTGCTCAACCGATGCACCGGGCGCCAGGCGTCCTGCCAGCGACAGGTATCGCACGCCGCGGCCGCGCTGGTTGATGAAGTTCGGCGCCAGTGGCACCCACAAGTCGACATCTTCGATGAACTTGAAACCCCGGGGCATCACTCCTACCACCACCGGAGAGGAGGCATCCAGACGAATCGCAGTCCCGACAATCGATGGCGAACCTCCGAAGGTTCGTTGCCAGAGCTCGTAACTCAGTACCACGGCCTGCATGTCCCCGGGCCGATCCTCGGCAGCGAGAAACGTCCGTCCCAGAATTGGGTTCACACCCAACAGCGGAAACAGATCCGCGGATACCCATTGACCAGCTACCTGCTCCGCGCCTCCGGTTTTTCGCAGCGAGAAATTCCAGCGCGGAGAAATGCCGCTGAGCGATTGAACCGTCTTCGACTGCCGCCCGATATCGACGAAATCGTTATACGAGCTGTAGCCTTCCAGCGTCTCCTGCTTGATATTCATGGACTGCACCAGCACCAGTCGACCCGGCTCGCGGTACGCCGGCGGCTTCAATAGCGCCTGGTTGACGACACTGAAGACGGTGGTGTTTGCGCCGATCCCGATAGCCAGCGCGAGCAGCGCGAAGCTGGTGAATCCGGGGTTCTTGCGCAACATGCGAGCGCCATGACGGAAGTCTTTGAGCATCCAGGCGAAGCAAGCAAACGGCGTGCCAACCCCAAGATCACGCAGGATCAGCGGCCAGACTGGGGCTGAACCGGTCTGCAGCGTTCGTTTTCGGGATCAGCGCCACCATAGGCGGACATTGCAGGCCATTGCACTGGCCAGCGAACGAGTGATAGCCTTTGACTGGATCGTAATTCCAATAGGAGGAACCATGAAATCTATCGGTGCATTTCTGGCGTGCTCTGCTTTTGCTGCGGCGCTTGCTGCGCAGCAGATTACTCCGCCCAAAACCCATCTCAAAGCCGGCGACGAAGCTCCCGACTTCACCCTTCCAGACACGGCCAACAAGCCTGTGAAACTCTCCGATTTCCGGGGTAAGAAAATCGTCGTCGTGGCGTTCTTCCCGGCCGCCTTTACCGGTGGTTGAACGAAGGAAATGACCGCCTACCAGGCTGGTAGCGCAAAGTTTGAAGGAATGGACGCGCAGGTCTTGGCGATTAGCACCGATTTCACGCCGACCTTGGCGCATTGGAAGAACGAACTAAATTTCAACGCCCCGATGCTAAGCGATCATATGCGCAAAGTTTCGGAGCTTTATGGAGTATTGATCGCGCAAGTAGGGGTGGCCAATCGCTCTACGTTCGTGGTGGACTTGGATGGCAAAATCGCAAACATTCAGGAGGGCAGCGAGGCGATCGATCCCACCGGCGCGGAAACCGCCTGCAGCCGCCTGAAACACAAGAGCCCCTAACCGGAGGATTGACAAACCAGCGGGCTTGGCTTAAACCTGCATCATGCGCGCCGACCGAAGCCGGTCGAGAAAGTCGAACAGGTCCGGCTTCCGTACCGGCTTGCGAAGGAATGCGGAGCATCCAGCTTGCGCCGCGTTGCGCGATTGTTTCGTCAGATCGTCCGACGAGAGCACCACGATCGGAGTCCGCGCGTTGCAGGTCTGGGTCTCCCACTCTCGAATATTGCTGATGGCGCCATAGCCATTCATGCCGGGCATGTGAATGTCCATGAAGACGGCGTCGTAACGGCGCTGCTTTACCATGTCGATGGCCTCCAGACCGTTGCGCGCCCGCTCCACGTTTTCATTGGGGAGCAGAAGCGCGGTTAGTGCGTAGCTCTCGTCGCAGTCTTCGGCCACCAGTATGTTCAGGGCACGGGCCGGCGTGTGATCCCAGTTGGGCGGATCGGGAGCGTGCTGGCTGTAGCTCGGAAAAGTGAGCTCGAGCCCGGTGGGCGCACCCGGCTCAGACTTGAACTCAGCCGTCCCGCCCAAAGCTTGCAAGCGCCTGCCGGCAACCATGATCGAAAGGCCCAGCCCCACTTCGTCATCATTTTCGAATTTCACCAGGTCCGTGTTGGCATTGAGCCAATCCACCAGCCGGCCGGCGACATCGGTGGAAGGTGGCATGATTCCGACCGAGATGCGGTCTCCGCTGGAGGGCGCCACGCTCACGCGCACAGTTCCGCGCCGCGAGAGCCGGAAGCAGGTATGCAGAATCCGCGTGAACACCTGCTCCACGGCTGAACGATTCTGCGAGATCATAATTGGCGCCGGCCTGGAATCGAAGACAATCCGGATGGGTCCCTCGGCGCCTGCCAGATTCAATAGTTCCACTGTCTCTCCCAGGCTGACCGAAACGTCGAACTCTTCGGTGGTTCCTTCTATCGCCGGCTCGCCGGCCAGCAATTCGCGCATATCGTCGATGGTGCGCAGCAGCCGGTCCGCGTTGGTGCGAGTCGCATCCAGGCAGGTCTGCCAGGCCGGGCCGCTGGCTTTTTCAGCGGGGAATTCCATCAGGCCGAAGGTCGCGTGCACGGCGTTTCTGGCCTCATTGCAGAGATGATCGAATAAAGTGACGATAGCGTCGTTGGTCATATCATTGGCTCCGGTGTCTTATTGCTCGGGTGTCTCACTGGCTTCGAGGTCTTATTGGCTCCGAGGTCTTATTGGCTCCGGATGTCGCGCGCCGCGCTGATGGAGAAATATTCCACAAAGCGCCGCACCGGGCTCGTTTTTTTGATCACGGTTCCGTTGGAAGTCAGTTCCTCGGAAATGCTGAGGATACGCTGCGCGAGCGGCGAGGAACCCTCGATGGTGGCGCCTTGCTGGGCGGCGCGCGCAACCTCCCGAACACCCATGGGAACCACGTAGCGGATGGGCAATTGGATGATGTGTTCTATGTCCGCTACCGAGAGCGCTTTGCGCTCCACGCAGTTCAACACCACCGAGACCTTGTCGAGCAGACCGAGATCGCGCAGCCACCAGGACTTGCGGCGCGTCACATGCAGCGCGCCAATATCGGGCGTGCACACCAGAAAGATCCGGTGCGCCCGTTGCAGCGTCGCGCACTCATACTCCTCCATTGTTCCCGGCAAATCCACCGATACCCGCGAATATTTCCGCATGGCGAAATCCAGGATCTCGCCGAATCGCTCCACCGGAACAGAATCGGAGAAGTCTATCGGGCCGGATCCCAGCACGTGCAGGTTCCCGCGCTGGCAGACCAGATTCATCCAAAGGTCATCATCCAGACGATCGGCTGCGCGCAGAGCATCCACAATGGTGTGGTTACCCTCAATTTTCAACAGAAAGGAGGTGACCCCCAAACGGATGTCGAAGTCCAGCAACAAGGCCGGCTCCGTGGTTCGTTCGGCGGCCAGCGCGGTGGAATGCGTCGCCAATGTCGTGGCGCCGCAACCCGGCTTGGCCGGAACAAATGCGCTTATTTCCCCCAGCGGCTCATCCGACGATAACTTGTCGAGCGCCCGGCGGACCGCCTCCACTATTTCCGTTTGGCTGGATATGGGCAGAACATCCCGCACGCCGGCTTGCATCAGGTGCAGCAATTCGTCCCGGGTTCCGCCGGCGCCCACCGCGATACTGGCAAACTGAGGCTTGCCGTCCATCAAAGCCGCTACCGCCAACGCCTTCTCGGTATTCGAGAAATCGATGACCACAACGTATTTCTGGTCCGCGCCCGGCGCCCGCAGCCGGCCGTTGTCCCCGTATCGCAAGTCCCAGGCCGCGTCAAAACGAAAACGTCTTCCGAGCGAATCCAGCACCATCGCATGAAAATCCGGCTCGGATGACACAGTGACTAAGATCACACTTTTCTCCTTCCGTCGACGCCCAAGTGCATCCTGGAGCCTTATCGGCGCAGCCTGAGAAAAAGTGTGAAAAATTCGCTCTAATTCTCTGCAGATAATCCGATACGGGAGAGCATGACAGAACCCCATTGTGAGAAAAGGCGTAAGCACCCTGCCTCGATTGGGTGTATGACTACAACTGTCCTGGTGGTAGATGACGACGAGCACTTCAGGGCCTTGGCCCGCAGTCTGCTGGAACCGATCGGGATAGTCGTCGTCGAAGCGTCGGGCGTCCGCGACGGCCTGGCATCGATGAAGTTGCATTCGGTCGACGCCGTCATCATGGACCTGCTGCTCCCGAACGAGGATGGCGTGGAGGCTGTGCATAATTTCAAGACGCTCTATCCGGAAGTTCGAGTAGTTGCGGTTTCGGGAGCCGCGGCGTCTGCGCTGTACCTGGGAATCTCAAGTTCGGCCGGGGCGGATGCGGCGCTCCCCAAATCGCAAATCGAGCAACTGTGCCCTCTGCTCAAGGGGCTCTTGGAACTATAAGCCAAAATGCATCTGAACCATTGGGCGAATCTTTCGCTTAGAACGAAAGGGTTGATCGTGGTGGCCTGCCCCGCCACCGCGACTGTGATGATCGCTTGCGCAGCCTTCTTGATTGGCACGCGCGCCACGCGCGCTGAGCAGTGGGTGAATCACACGCTCGAGGTGCGCGAAGAAATCCAGAAACTGAGGGGCGCCGCGCTGGAAGCCATCGCGGATACAAGAGGCTATCTCATCGGCGGCGACGAGGTCTATTCTGACCGGGTGCGCGCCAGCCTGGCAACCTTCGACACCACCACACAAAGGCTGGTGAGCTTGACCGCCGATAACCCTTCGCAACAGCAGCGTCTTTCGCAAATATCGGATGTCGAAAGGTCGCGGCAAGAAAGCATTTACAACAGCTTGGCCCGCTTTCGCGCCGGAGTCCTGCCGGCGGCGGAATTGCGTGATCTGGTGCGAGCGTCCGATGTCAGCCGAGCTCGAATGGAAGCCCTTATCCGCGCCATGGAAGAGCGCGAGACGAACCTGCTCGCCGATCGCTTGCAGAATGCCGAGTCGCTGCGGGCGGCCATGCGGATGGTTACTTCGATCTGTCTTCTTCTGGGAGTGGTGGGCGGAGTAATCATCTCGCTTCTGTTTGCTTCCGGCATCACCAACCGGATCGCGAAGCTGAGCAAGAACGTCAACAATCTGGCTACCGGCGGCGCGCTCGATCCCCTACCGGACGGCCGCGATGAGATCGGCGCCTTGAGCGAGGGCGTGGCCAGGACTGCTGAAATCTTGCAACAGCGCACGGCGGCCCTCGAGCACGCTCTGCACGGCATCGCTCAAGTGGACGGCCAAGGCCGCTATGTCTCTTTCAACAAGGCTTATGCCGAGCTGACCGGGCTGGCGGAGGGCAACCGAACGACGGATGTATTGGCCGGTGTTCTTCCACAACACCGAACCCAGGTTGAAGCCGCGCTCGAGCAAATGCGGACCACCGGCCGGGGGGAGACCGAAGCACGAATCGTGCTGCCTGACCAGTCCGTGCGTGACGTCGCGATAGTGTTCTTGCCAGTGGCCAGCGGCGACCCCGAGAGTGGCCACTTCGTCTTCATGCGCGATATTACACGGCGCAAAGAGGCCGAAGTGGCCCTCATCCACGCCAAGGACACCGCGGTTGCTTCCACCCATGCCAGGACGAAGTTTCTAGCAAAGATCAGCCATGACATACGCACGC
>JBGPSX010000132.1:0-9281 GCA_041490325.1 Bryobacteraceae bacterium
TGGCGGGGGGGCAGCGTTGTAGTCCTCTTCAATTACGTACCGAAGTCTTATCTCTGCTTTTTCTATACCTGTGCATTCGTGACGACGATTCGGCGTTGCCGCTATCTGATGTACGTGAACATTGCCGCGGCGGTGATCCTGGTGATTACGTGTGTGACATTCGGGGCCAGCGGCGCCGGCCCCGACGAATTTCGCTATCGGATCCCGGAGAGCCTGTTCTTTTCCAACGCCAACTATCTTGCACTCGCCTTGTTGTCGGGAATCACCGCGTTTCAGTTCTTGTTTTTCGAGCATGGAATCGGGAGGCAACTTCTGGGGGCTGCCGGGATCATCCTGTCCAGTCTCTACGCCCTAAGGACGGCTTCGCGCGGCTGTCTGCTCGCGGCGCTTGCCATGTTGGCCCTCACCCTCATCACCAGTCGAAACAAATTGAAAGTCGTAATAGCGGCGGTGGTGATCGGGGCGCTGGCGCTGGTCAGTGTACCTTCGGGAACCCTGCATCGCCTTTCCCTCTTGGCCGTCGATCCCGGCGCCGATGCGAATCAAAGCAACTCCGATCTGTCATCGATGGATTCGAGCATGCAACGCCGGGAATTGTTCAAGAAGAGCCTGTATTACACGGTCACGAATCCGTTGTTTGGAGTGGGCTTGGATCAATTCCCGGTAGCCGTAAACGGCGATGCCGAAAAGGAAGGGCGGCATGTCGCCTGGCTGGGAACCCACAACACCTACACGCAAGTTTCGAGTGAAGCCGGTATTCCCGCACTGATCTTCTATTGCGCCGTCATCGCTCTCTGCTTTCGGACCAATTATCGGCTCTATAAGCGAACCAGGGACGAAGCCATGCATCGAGACATCGCAGGCTTGAGCTTTTGTCTGCTGGCCGCGACCGTAGTGTATGCGGTGACGACGTTCTTTTTTCATATTCTTTACACCAGCACGTTGCCCATGCTGGCGGGTTTCACGGCGGCGCTGCACTTGGCCTCCGGCCCTGTGCTCGAATCCGGCGCCGGCCGTCAACGCGGCTAAGCCGATCGGCGCCGTCAGCGCTTTTTGGCTACAGCGCTTTTTGGCTATAATGTGGTGTCAGGCACCCCCACCGCCATTTTTGTAGGAGTCCTCTCGCATGTTTGATTTATTCCGCAGCCGGGCCAAGGCCGTGCGTATCATGCTGGGCGCTATGCTCGGACTGGTTGCGCTCTCCATGCTGGTGTACCTTATTCCAGGCGCCGGCACACCCACGGGAGATCGTAACGACGACGTGGTGGCTGAGATCGGCAAAGAGAAGCTGACGGTGTCTGAAATCGAGCAACAGATCCGCAGCGTTTTGCAGAATCGCCAGCTTCCGCCGGAAATGGTACAGGTCTACATTCCACAATTAGTGGACCAGGCCATTGCAGACCGGGCCATGGCTTATCAAGCCCAACAGCTCGGTTTCAAAATCTCAGATGAGAATCTTGCGAATACGATCCGGTCCTTGCCGTTTGGATCCCTGCCGCCGGATCAATACCGCGCCCAGATCGAACAACAGTTCAACATGACCGTGGCCGGCTTCGAGCACAATCTGCGCTTGAAAAATTATGAGGATGCCATTCAGATGGTCGCGTTCGAGGGCATCGTTGTCACTCCGGCCGAAGTAGAGGCGACCTATAAGCGCCGCAACGAGAAAATCAAGCTGGACTACATCGGATTCGATCCGGGCAAGCTCGCGGCCGAGGTGAAGCCCACTCCCCAGGAACTCAAGACTTACTTTGACACCAACAAGGGCGCCTTCCTGTCGCCTGAGTCGCGCAGCATTGAGTTGCTGGTCGCCGATCCGGCCAAGATTGGTGAATCGATCCAGGTTTCCGACGCGCAGGTTCAGTCCTACTACAGCTCGCACATGGATCAATACCGGACACCCGAACGCGTGCATGCCCGGCACATCCTGCTGAGCACGGCGGGCAAACAGGAAAACGAAAAGCCAAAGATCAAAGCCGCAGCCGAGGACCTGTTAAAGCAACTCAAAGGCGGCGGCGATTTCGCCAAGCTCGCCGAGAAGAACTCCGCCGATCCGGGCTCGGCGCAAAAAGGCGGCGACCTGGGCTGGGTTGTACGCGGTCAAATGGTGAAGGAATTCGAAGAGACCACCTTCTCGCTGAAACCCAAAGAGATCAGCAATGTGATCACCACGCAATACGGCTACCACATCATTCAAGTGCTGGAGAAAGAGCCGGCGCGGCTGCGCTCGCTGGCTGAAGCCAAGCCGGAAATCCTGACGGCGGTGAGGGGACAGTCGGTGTTCGACCGCATGCAGACCGTGGCGGACCAGGCGCATGCGGAGTTGGTGAAAGCCCCCCAAAACGCGCCACAGATTGCAGTTCGATTCAACCTCATCCTGGCGAAGGCGGACAAGTTCAAACCGGGAGACGCGCTTCCCGAGCTTGGGCCCGATCCTCAAATTGGCGGAACCATCGCTTCGATGAAGGCCAGTGAAGTCAGCCAGGTGGTGCAAACTGCCAACAAGCTCGCGACAGTGATTGTCACCGCCGTCAATCCGTCGCACCCCGCCGATTTTTCCGAAGTCGAGGCCCAGGTGCGGCAGCGCTACCAGGGTGAGAAGAGCGGACAGGTGGTAACCGACAAGGCCAAGAAGGCTGCGGACGTGCTGAAGGCGAATGGCGGCGACGTGAAGGCCGCCGCGAAGGCAGTGGGTCTCGAATCCAAAGCCACCGACTTCTTTTCGCGTGACGGATCCGCGGACGGGATCTCAGCCACCTACCTGGGTGACCTTTTCGACAAACCGGCCGGATTCATCATCGGGCCTCTAAACGTCGGCGGTCAGACCATTGTCGCCAAGATCCTCGAGCGTCAACCGGCTGACATGAACAAACTGGCTCAGGAGCGCGAAGCCATCGTCACGCAAGCCAAGACCCAACGGGCTGGACAACGGCAGATGCTGTTGCAAGACAGCGTTCTCAATTACCTGATCCAAAAAGGCAAGGTTAAGAAGCACCAGGACACGATCAATCGGATGATGGCGCGGTACCGCGGCTAGGTCGCCGCCGTTGCATGATTGCCTGGCTGCTCGATTTCCTACGCACTCTCACCACGCCCGAGCGGCTGATTCAGTTGCTCTCCACCGTACTCACGGGCTGGCTCGGATATGCCGCTCTCACGGCCATTGTCTTCGCTGAGACCGGTTTGCTGGTCGGCTTCGTTCTGCCGGGCGATTCGCTGCTGTTCACAATCGGAGTTGTGGCCGGCGCCGGGCAACTAAACTTGGCTGTCATCATGCTGCTGCTGACCTGCGCCTGCCTGCTGGGCGATTGGTGCGGGTATCTGTTGGGCCGCCGCGCCGGACCCGCAATTTTCAACCGGCCCGATTCGCGTTTCTTCAAGCAGGAATACCTGCAGCGCACCCAAGCGTTCTATGACAAGCACGGCGGCAAGACCATCATCTATGCCAAGTTCGTCCCCATCATCCGCACGTTTGCCCCGTTCGTAGCGGGCGTCGCCAAGATGCCTTTTAAGCGGTTTCTTTCATTCGATATCTTTGGTGGGGTCGGCTGGGTATTTTCGATGACCATGCTCGGCTACCTGCTGGGCGGCATTCCGCTGGTGCGCCGCAATTTCGAGAAGTTTGTGGTGCTGGTGGTTGTGATCTCAGTGCTGCCCATGGTCTGGCACGCGCTGCGAGCGAAGTTCGGGGCAAAAGCTCCGCTACAGCCCGTGAAGTAGCCGATCCACGGCGGCCCGAACAACCGGATCGCGCTGCGCCTCTACCTCGTCGCCTTTGGCAACGCCGAGCGCCTGATTGAAAATCTCCTGTTTCAACCGGCTCTGTAGCCACGCGCGTTCACGCACCCACTCGGCCACCGGCGGATGGATGTTGTGCTGTCCCGCGAAAACCTGGAACTCTTCGAGGAGCGCGGCCGTGACATCAAACTTATCCGCGATTTTGTTCTGCTGTGTATGCTCTGTGGCGAACGAGGTTATCAGACCGCTGGCATCCAGCACGATGCGAAGTTGCGTCTGCGGCTCCGGCTGAACGATGCGGTCGGGTCGAATGCCGCCTCCGCCGGTCACGCTGCGGCCGGAATCGGTGCGGAATTCTTCCTTCTGTTTTTCGATCGCGAGTTGACCGCTCGGGAGGGGCTTTTGGATGGAGCGGCCGCTGGGCGTGTAATAGAAAGCTGTCGTCAACGCTAGCGCTGTGTTTCCCGACAGATTGAAAACGTTTTGAACCAGGCCTTTTCCGAAGGTGGGCTCGCCTAAGACCTCGGCGCGGTCGTGATCCTGTAACGCGCCGGCTACGATCTCAGCCGCGCTCGCGCTCTTGGCATTTACCAGTACAGCCAAGCGAAATGCGTACGGCGTCGCGGTCTTCGGGACGTCGACCTCCTGGCTGTCAATACTCCGTCCTTTGACGCTCATTATTCTTTGCCCGGGCTTGAGAAAGTACGACGCGGATTCGAGCGCCGTTTGCACCACTCCGCCCGAGTTGTCGCGCAGATCGAGCACTAGCCCCTTCAGTTTTTCGCCGCCCAGGTTTTCAATCTTCTCCTTGAACTGGCGCGCCGTCTGCGGATCGAATCCGTTGACGCGGATGTAGCCGATTCCAGGCTGCAGCATAAACGCGCGATCCACGCTGGGAGCGTCGACTAATTCGGGATCCAAAATAAACGTGAGCATGCGCACGTTACTGGGGCGGCGAACGATCAGTTGAGCCTGGTGCTGCCGCGACTCGCTGAGGTATCCGATGATTTGGTCAAACTCCAGGCGCGCCAAGGCCACGTTGTTGACGGCCACGATCTCGTCGCCGGGCTGCAAACCGGCCTTTGCGGACGGCGTTCCCGCAATGGCTTGCAGCACGATGACGCGGCCGGGCAAAACGGACACCACCGTGCCGAATCCTTTTTGCTCCGATCGCTCCATTTGCTTGAGCTGCTCGTACTGCTGTGGGTCGAAGAAAATCGAGTGCGGATCGAGCTTCCTCAGCATGTTCGGGATGGCGCCTTGATAAATCGCCTGCTCGGTATTAACAGGATCCGCGGCTTCCTGCTGCACTACCGACAGCACTTCGGTGAGCCGCTTTAGCGCGCTCTCGATATCCGCCGTGGATGGCGGCGCGGCGAACAGAAAGAAAAGAGGCAGTAACATTACTTCGAATAACGCAGACGCTTCTTGGCGTCGTGTCGTTCCACAGCCAGCTCGATGAGCCGATCAATCAGCTTTGGCATCGGGAGCCCTGAATACTCCCACATCTTAGGGTACATGCTGATTGACGTGAATCCCGGAATAGTGTTGATCTCGTTGATATAGAGTTGGCCTGTTTCACTTTCGAACAGAAAATCGACGCGCGCCATGCCTTCGCATTCCACCGCGCGATAACAGGCCACGGCCAGGCGCTGCAGCTCAGCGGTTTGTTCCGCGGATAGATTGGCGGGAATAACAGTCTGCGCCTGATCGAGTAGATATTTGTCGTCGTAGTCGTAGAAATCGCGCGACGGAAGGATTTCGCATGGAACGGATGCGGTGGGGTTTTCATTGCCCATTACCGAGCATTCGAACTCGCGCCCGACGATCCCTCGTTCCACGATGATCTTACGGTCGTAGGCGGCGGCGGTCTCGAGGGCGGCTTTCAGCTCGACGCAATTGTTGGCTTTCGATATACCGACGGACGAACCCAGGTTCGCGGGCTTCACAAAGGCGGGAAACTTGACCCGCGAGCAAATGTTTTCGAAATCGCCAATGTCGCTGCTCAACAACGTGATGTAGTCCACCACCGGCAGGCCGCGCTCTTTCGCCAGCCGCTTCATGACTTCCTTGTCCATCGACACCGACGAAGCCAGCACGCCCGCGCCGACGTACGGCAGGTCCGCCAACTCCAGCAGGCCTTGCACCGTGCCGTCCTCTCCAAACGTGCCATGCAGCGCGACGAAGACGACGTCGATTTCCTGGTTGCTCTTGGGTTCGGGAACGATCGGCCGCGGGCTCCATTTCCCTTCCTTCGAGATCAGGTAATGCAGAACCTTGTATTTCTCGGGGTCCATCGCATCGATGATGGACTTGGCCGAACGCAGCGAGATTTCGTGTTCACCGC
The DNA here is from genome assembly GCA_041490325.1 of Bryobacteraceae bacterium. Lineage (GTDB taxonomy): Bacteria > Acidobacteriota > Terriglobia > Bryobacterales > Bryobacteraceae > Palsa-89. The sequence goes on from JBGPSX010000132.1 coordinate 6,086, forward strand.
TGCGACCGCCGTAGATAACCGCCACACGTTTTTTCACCTACAGAATCCTCTTTCCCATCGCTGACATCACCAGTTCGACGGCCAGAATCGCGGTTCGATTGGCTTCGTCGATCACAGGATTAATCTCCACCACTTCCATGGACGTCATGCGCCCGGTATCGCCCATAGTTTCCATCGCGAGATGCGCTTCCCGATAGGTGATACCGCCGCGCACGGGCGTGCCGACGCCGGGCGCCTCGCGCGGATCCACCGCGTCCATGTCGAGCGAAACGTGGAACCCGGCCGTACCCGAGCCTGCGATACGAATCGCGTCCTGAATCACCGATCGCATGCCGCGCTCGTCAATGTCGCGCATGGTAAGCACATGGACACCGGACTGCTGAACATTGTCGCGCTCCTGTTCATCCACGGATCGAATGCCGACCAGCGCGACGTTGCCGGGCTCGATCTTGGGTGAGTAGCCGAAGATCCCGGTCAGCTCCGGCGGACCCATGCCGATGCAACACGCGAGCGGCATACCGTGCACGTTGCCGCTGGGCGTGCTGGCGGGCGTGTTCATGTCCGTATGGGCGTCGATCCAAATCATTCCGAGCTTTTCACCTCGATCGCGAAGATATTTCGACACGCCCGACACCGTTCCGGCCGCAATCGAGTGATCGCCGCCGAGAATCAGCGGGAACTTGCCGCTGAGCAGCGACTTCTCGACCAGTTCCGCCAGGGCCGTGCAGATCGCGGTGATCTCAGAAAGATACTTCGCGCTCGGATCGCCTTCCGGATGGCTCTCGCGCTGAACCACTGCAACGTTGCCGAGATCCTCCGGCTCATAACCCAACTCGGCGAGCCGTGCGTTGAGATTGGCCACGCGGACCGCCGACGGCCCCATGTCGACGCCGCGCCGTCCCGAACCGAGGTCGAGCGGAGCGCCGATGATGGCGATCTTGGAATGCCGCATGATTAGCCGTGGCGCACGCACTCATGCGTGCCGCGTTCACAATCGTGTGAACGCTTGGTTGGTTCTACAGCATGTGTTCGCAGGAGTGCGAACACGGCACGCAAGAGTGCGTGCGCCACAATCCTCACGGCCGGGTCCTGTACAGCATTCGCGGGAAAGCAATCGTCTCGCGAATATGCTCCAACCCGCACATCCATGCCACGAAGCGCTCGATACCCATGCCGAAGCCGCTATGCGGAACGCTGCCGAACTTCCGCAGATCGATGTACCAGTTGAAAGCCTCGCGCGGCAGTTTGTGTTCTTCCAGGCGCTTGAGCAAGAGGTTGAGATCGTGGATGCGCTGGCCGCCGCCGATAATCTCACCGTAGCCTTCGGAAGCAATCACGTCGACGCCCAGTGCTAATTCCGGCCGAACCGGATCGGGTTCGAAGTAGAAAGCTTTCACTTGAGTCGGGTAGCGGTCCACCATCAGCGGCCGGTCGAGACCTTCGGTGATAAGGGTCTCATCGGTCCCGCCGAAATCGCTGCCCCATTGGATTTCACTGCCCTTCGTTTTCAGGATCTCGACCGCTTGGTCGTAAGTCATGCGGGGAAACGGCGCCTGCACGCTCTCGAGCTTGCTCGTGTCGCGTTCCAATGCCGCGAGTTCCGTACGCCGATTCTCGAGCACGCGCCCGATCACATAGACCACCAGCTCTTCGGCGACCTGCTTGATGTCCTCGAGCGTCGCATAGGCCATCTCCGGCTCCACCATCCAGAATTCGGTCAGATGGCGGCGCGTCTTCGATTTTTCGGCGCGGAAGGTCGGCCCAAAGCAATAAACCTTGCCGAAAGCCATCGCGTCCGCTTCGTTGTATAGCTGACCCGATTGGGTGAGGTACACCTTTTCCTCATCGAAGTAATTCACTTCGAACAGCGTGGTAGTGCCTTCGCAGGCGGCCGGTGTGAAGATCGGCGTATCCACCAGCGTGAAACCATGCGAATCGAAATAATCGCGCACGGCCTTGATGACTTCGTGGCGCACGCGGATCACGGCGTGCTGGCGCTTGCTGCGCAGCCACAGGTGACGATGATCCATCAAGAAATCGGTGCCATGCTCCTTGGGCGTTATCGGATACGGCTCCTCTTCGGTAACGCGCTGCAGCACTTCGGCGGCTTCGACGTCCATTTCATAGCCGCCCGGCGCGCGCGGTTCGGCGCGAATCTTGCCGCGCACGATCAGCGACGATTCCTGCGTCAGGTTCTTCAGTTGTTCGAACAGCGCTTCGTCCAGATTGGCCTTCACTGCAACGCATTGCATGATGCCGGTACCGTCGCGCAAAAGTGGGAACACGATCTTGCCGGACTTGCGCAGGTTATACAGCCAGCCGGCGATTTCAGCCTGTTCTCCTAGATGCCGGCCGGCGTCCTCGATTCGGATGCGTGGATAGGCCATCAAAGCGCCTCGATCTGCTCGAAGATCTGCCCAATCGTTTCGAAGGATTGCGGCAGCGCGAATTCAGGAAATTCCTTAAGCTCCAGCAACAGCGGGTACTGGTCCGGCCGCGAGTGCAGCAATCGCATGGTTTCTTTCCAATCGATGCTGCCGCCCTCGGAGAAAAGCGGCCACAGATGGCTGTCGTCCTGGCCGTTGTTGTCATGCAGGTGCGTGGAGCGGATGCGATCCTTGAGGGTGTTGTAGGCGGCCGGAACGCCTTCTTTCATGTTGGCGTGGCCCACATCCAGGCAGAAATTGAGTTTCAGGTGCGTCCGGTCGAGAAAATTCACCAGACGCTCGGCGCTGGAAAGCTGATTGGGAATGTTTTCGAGCAACACTTCCACTCCGCGCTCGCGCGCAAACAGATTGATCTCTTCCAGCGCGGTGAAGGCGGCGTCTATTTTGCGCTCGTCGTATTCTTCGTTCGAAACGCCAATGTGTTGGATCAGATAACGAAACGGGATAATTTCGGCGATGTCGAGCGCGCGTTTGATTTCGTCCACCATTTCGAGACGCTTCGGCTTGGTCGGCTCGGTCAGGTTGATGTGAGAGTTCGGACCGGACCGGCCCCACATATCGTCGCTATACATGGGCGAGTGCAGCGAGTGCAGCTTCAGTTGGGAATCGCGAAACCAATGACCCAGTTCATTGATCTGCGCGCGGTCGCGATAGTCGAGATGCTGGCGCGCGCAGAAGATCTCAACCGCCGGAATTCCCAGTTGCCGGATTTTCTCCAGCCAGACCGTATTGAGGCGATGATTTACGAA
>JBGPSX010000133.1:0-9262 GCA_041490325.1 Bryobacteraceae bacterium
GTGCGCGTGGAAGACACTGGACCGGGTATCAGTCCAGCGCTTCGCGCGCGACTCTTCCAGCCTTTCGTCACCAGCGGCAAGAAGAACGGGCTCGGCTTGGGGCTGGCTCTATCGCGCCAGACATTGCTCGATCACGGTGGCGACATGTGGGCCGATGCCAACGGACCGGGCGCGCGATTCTGCTTGCGTTTGCCGCGGGAACGCCGGACCATCACGCATGAAACCAACGCAGTGAGAGTTGCGGGGGATTAAATAGGGATGCTGAATGACTCACTTTAAACCGCTCCTTGCAGTCACGGCTCGGAATCGGGTTTGTCAAATGCACGCCTTGCATTAAGGAATCGATATAGCCGCTAGCCGAGCCGTGACCAAAGGGAGCGGTGTTTTAATTCTTCTGTCGCAGCAAAGTGTGACATTCGCGGGCGATTTCCCATTCTTCGCCGGCCGGAATCACTAGCATTCGCGCGCCGAGGAACGCCAGTTGGCGGCACACCAGCTCGCGAACTTCCGCGCTGTGTTCGCCCACGCCGCCCGTAAAAACCAAAGCGTCGACGCCGCCGAGAACCGCCGCCATCCCACCAATCTCTCGAACCAGACGATGGATATAGATGTCGAAGGCCAGCTTGGCCCGCTGGTTGCCGGCATTCATCGCGCCAATGATCTCGCGCATGTCGCCGGAGACTCCAGACACGCCGAGCAATCCGGATTCCTGATTCAGCACGCGATCGAGTTGCTCGGCTGCATAACCGCGATGGCGGATCAAGTAAATGAGAATTCCCGGATCGATGGAGCCCGAACGCGTGCCCATCATGAGACCCTCGAGCGGCGTGAAGCCCATGGTGGTATCGATACTCTTGCCGTCGCGTACGGCTGCGAGCGAAGCGCCGTTCCCGAGATGACAGACGATTAGCCGCGACGAGCGGTCGAGAAGTTCGGCCGCGCGCCGTGACACGTATTGATGGTTGATGCCGTGAAATCCGAAGCGCCGGATGCCTTGCTCGAACCATGCGTAGGGCCCCGGATAAATGTACGCCGCGGGCGATAAGGTGGAATGGAAACCTGTGTCAAACACGGCCACCTGTGGGATCTTATCGCCCAGCAGCCGTTCGACAGCGCGGATCGCTTCCAGCTCGAACCGATTGTGTGACGGCGCAAACTCGATCTCACGCGCGATGGCGGCGCGCACTTCCGCGGTCAAAAGTGTAGGTTGCCGGTAGACTGGGCCGCCATGCACGATGCGATGGCCCACGACATCGATTCTCGCGGGAAGCGATTTAAGCACCGGTTCTAGAACCCCCGCCGGTGCATCGACGCGTAGCTCTTGCTCGGGAGTCGCACCGCTGGGTGTCTTGATTCGAATCTTGGCAGTGCCAGAATTGCTGTTCCATTCCACCCGTGCTTCCCAGCCGGGCCGTGGCGCCTCGGACGGAAGGATTTCATCCGGCAAATCGGCGAACCAGCACTTCAAGCTGCTGGATCCACCGTTCAAGACAAGAATCTTCATGCGCTACAGCAAATCAATCGGTAGCATGCGGCCAGCGCCAGTTGCGGACTTCCGGCATATCGTCGCCATGTTGTTCGATGTACAACTTGTGCTCGATCAGCTTGTTTCGCAGCAACTGCTTTTCACGTCCGGCCACGCCCTGCAATCGCGGCACACGATCCAGCACATCGCTCGCCAGATGAAAGCGGTCGATGTCATTCAGCACGGTCATGTCAAAGGGCGTGGTGGTGGTTCCTTCTTCCTTGTATCCTCGCACGTGCAGGTTGTCATGATTGCTGCGGCGATAGGTCAGCCGATGGATCAGCCAGGGATATCCATGAAACGCGAAGACGATGGGTTTGTCCTTGGTGAAAATCGCATCGAAATCCCGATCGGTCAGCCCGTGGGGATGCTCAGTGGAAGGCTGCAAAGTCATCAGATCGACTACGTTGACGACACGGATCTTGAGGTCCGGCAAGCGCTGCCTGAGCCAATCGACGGCCGCAAGCGTCTCGAGCGTCGGAACGTCGCCGCAACAGGCCATGACAACATCCGGCTCACCGCCCGAATCCGTGCTGGCCCATTCCCAGATCCCTACACCCTGCGTACAGTGTTTCACAGCGGCGTCCATATCCAACCACTGCAACTCCGGCTGTTTTCCAGCAACGATCACGTTGACGTAGTTGCGGCTGCGCAGGCAATGATCCGCGACTGACAGCAGGGAGTTGGCATCGGGCGGCAGATAGACGCGCACGACGTCGGCTTTCTTGTTGACCACATGGTCGATAAAACCCGGATCCTGATGGCTGAAACCGTTGTGATCCTGCCGCCAAACGTGAGACGTCAGCAGGTAGTTGAGCGATGCGATAGGGCGGCGCCACGGAATGCCGCGCGTGACCTTCAACCATTTCGCATGTTGATTGAACATCGAATCCACAATGTGGATGAAGGCTTCATAGCAGGAGAATATTCCGTGCCGTCCGGTTAGCAAGTAACCTTCCAGCCAGCCCTGGCACATGTGCTCGCTCAATACCTCCATGACGCGTCCATCGGGCGACACATGGTCATCGGTGGGAAGGATCTTGGCTTCAGAGACGCGGTTGGTGACTTCGAAGACGGCGTTCAGACGATTGGAAGCCGTTTCGTCCGGCCCAAAAACGCGGAAATTATTCGAGTCCGTGTTGAGCTTCAGAATGTCGCGCAGCATTTTTCCAAGGGCGCGCGTGGCCTCGGCGGTAACAGTTCCTGGTTTCTGAATGTCGACCGCGTAGCTGCGAAAATCGGGCAGACGAAGGTCTTTCAGCAGCAAGCCGCCATTCGCGTTGGGATTCGAGCCCATACGACGTGTGCCGGTGGGGGCCAGCTCGCGTATTTCGGAAACGGGCGCTCCCTTGTCGTCGAAAAGCTCCTCCGGCCGGTAACTCTTCATCCAGGCTTCGAGTATCTTTACGTGCTCGGGCTTGGCGCTCAATTCGCTGAGCGGAACCTGATGCGCGCGGAACGTTCCTTCGATTTGAATGCCATCGACAACCTTCGGTCCGGTCCAACCCTTGGGCGATTCGAGAACGATCATCGGCCACGGCGTGCGCTGCCAGGACCCGTTTTTCCTGGCATCAGATTGGATGGCGCGGATCTCCTCGATCACACTGTCGAGCGTCGCGGCCATCAACTGGTGCATGTGCTCCGGTTCGTGGCCTGACACGAAATAGGGGCGGTAGCCGCAGCCGGCAAGCAACTCGATCAGTTCTTCGCGAGGAATGCGCGCCAGCACGGTTGGGCCGGCGATCTTGTAGCCATTCAGATGCAGAACCGGAAGGACGGCGCCGTCCCGCGCAGGATTCAGAAATTTGTTGGAATGCCAACTCGCCGCCAGCGCCCCTGTTTCCGCCTCACCATCTCCAATCACGCAGCATGCGATCAAATCGGGATTGTCGAACACCGCGCCGTAAGCGTGCAGGAGCGAGTAGCCCAGCTCACCGCCTTCGCTGATCGATCCAGGAGTCTCGGGCGCCGCGTGACTTGGGATTCCGCCAGGGAAAGAAAACTGCGTGAACAGCCGCTGCATGCCCTCGGCATCCTGCGAAATGTTCGGGAAGAATTCACTGTAGCTGCCTTCCAGCCAGGTATTCGCGACCAAGCCGGGTCCACCATGCCCCGGACCGCAGATGTAAATCATGTTCAGATCGAATTTCTTGATGACGCGATTGCAATGCACGTAGATGAAGTTCAAGCCGGGGGTGGTGCCCCAGTGCCCCAACAGGCGCGGCTTTATGTGCTCAATGCGCAACGGCTCAGTGAGCAGCGGATTATCGTAGAGATAAATCTGGCCGGCCGAAAGATAATTCGCGGCGCGCCAGTAGGCGTCCATTTTGCGAAGTTCTTCGGTCGAGAGCGGCTTTTGAGAAAGCTTGGGTTGCTGATCGGAAAGCGTGGCTGGCATGAGATACTCCGATGAATCGAGTGGCTACTTACTAGTGTGGCGATTTGGCAGTCGCCGTATCAGCTTATTTGCGAATTATTTGCGAAAAGAAACGGTTTGTTCGCCGTCGATGTAACCGATGTATTCGGTTCCCTGCGCGGCTGAGAGTTCTTTTGACTTGGAGCCCTTGCCGGTATCGAAGGGCCGAGTCGTGGGCCCGTCGGCGCGCTTTCCGGAGGCCGCGCGAACGTTGATTCTCTTGCCATCTATAGATTCGGCTTGCTGTAACTGAAAAGTCATCTTGCTGCCGCCCATTCCGAGGAATTTCTTCTTACCGCCCTCGCTGGCGATCGCACCGGTGACCAACGCGCCCTTCGCGATGACCGTCTTGTCACCGACGACCAGGCCGTCGAGCACTGTAAAACGCAATGCTTTTCCTTCCGGCGACGTGCTCGAAATGTCCTCCGCCAAGGCGATGCGGAAGGGCAACGCGTCGGCGATCTTCACAGGAACCATTTGGACGGCCGGGGCTTGCGGCGCAGGCTTGGGAGGAGGAGCGGCGGCTTCTTCAGTTTTAGTGGGCGTGGGCGCTGGCGTGGGTTCGTTGTTTGCAACAGCGGACTTCGACTTGGGCGGAGGCGCTACTGTCTTCTTCGCGGCGCTGGCCTTCGGGATTGCACGAGTACTTTTCTCAGGAGCCGGCGGATTCTTGGTCGCGACCTCCGGCGCCGGAGTGGCCGGTGGCGCCTCCTGGACGGGAGCGGTCGGCGGCGGTTCTGGCGCCGGCGTTGGAGGCTGTGCTTGGGGCTGCGTTTGCGGAGCCGCTTGCGGCGGTGTCACTTGCGCCACCGGTTCCGGCGCTGGCCCAACCCGATTCTTCCACAACCACCAACCACCCACGCCGGCGGCGCCAATCAACAAAATTCCAGCGAGCGCCCATGCCAGCGGTGTGGCTTTCGAAGGAGTGGTCTTCGAAGGAGTAGTTTTCTGAGCGGCCGGACCGGCCACAGGGGGAACCGCAACATCAGGCGCGGTCCGAGGGCCGGAAGGAGGACGTGGGGAGCCGGCTGAGCCCGGATTGGCCGGAGCTGGATTTGGACTGGGAGGCTCCGCTGCGGGAATTGGGACTGTAATTGTGGACGCCCCCGTTCGTGCGCCCGGCATGGGCAGAGGATACTGGCCGCTGGGGTCCAATTGCCGGTAGAGCGCGGTGAGCGCTCCATCCACTTCCACCATGGACTGCCAGCGCGAATTGGGATCCTTGGGCAAGCAGCGCAGAATGACTTGCTCGAACAACGGCGGAACTTCCGGCGCGAGTTGATAAATCGGTTTCACATCGTCGCGCAGGATCGACGAGAGGGTTGAGATGCCGGACGTTCCTTCGAAGGCCCGGCGGCCGGTGACCATCTCATACAGCACGGAGCCCAGCGAAAAAATATCAGAGCGGGCATCCACTCGCTTGCCGACTGCCTGCTCGGGAGACATGTAGTTCACCGTGCCGATGATCACGCCTTCCTTGGTGAGCTGGGCATCGACGGTGGCGGCTTGTTCGCCGAATTGCGTGGGTGGTCCGGGGTCGATCCACTTCGCGAGTCCAAAGTCGAGAATCTTGACCAGGCCCGACCCTGTGACCATAATGTTCGAGGGCTTCAGATCGCGATGCACGATGCCGGCCGCGTGAGCCGCCGTGAGAGCGCTGGCCATTTGGGTTGCGTACTGCAACGCTACCGGGACCGGCAGGCCACCGATCGGAATGAGCTCGCGCATGGTCTTGCCGGCAATGTATTCCATGACGATACATTGCAAGTCGCCATCGGAGATGATGTCATGCAGTGTGATGATATTAGGGTGGTTCAGAGCCGAGGCTGCCTGCGCCTCCTGGAAGAAACGCCTGCGCCGCTCTGAGTCGGTCGCCATGCCCGGCGACAAAACTTTGACAGCTACAATACGATTCAGACGGGAATCCTGAGCTTTGTAGATCTCGCCCATTCCTCCGGCGCCAAGCTTATCGAGCAACTGGTAATGAAGAATGGTTTTGCCAACCATCTGGTGCAAGTATAGCGCGGCGGTGGAATGGTTGACGCTGGTAGGATTCACGCCGTGAACCGATTTTCGCGCGTCAGGTACTATGAGTTCCGGCGCGATTCGCGTTGATGGCGCAGAGCATGCCCGCGATCACTTCATCGGAGAGTAGTCGGTCGGATCCATGAATGTGGAGTCGACCTTTTCGACGATCTTACCGTCCGCTTCAGAGGCTTTCGCGACTTGCTGCCATTCCGGATCGGTCCTGAAATCTGCCCAGCTCTTCGTGGCCGACTCGCGACTTTCATGCGCCAGGATGTAGATCAGCGTGTTGTCTTTCGTTGCCGGATCCTGCGGTGTCCAATAGGCCACGCTGGTCATGTGATGCTTGTTGAAAATGCGGATTGTGTGATCACGGAAGCGGGCCTGCAACGCGGGCAGACGGCCGGGGAAGCAGTGGTATACACGCAGTTCGAAGACTCGTGAGCTTTGCGCCTGGACGTTCTCGAACTTCAGGAATCGGGCGGTGAGCAGCGAAACGGCCACGATGGCAAGCGCGGCCAGCGCAAAGAAGCGAAAACGGTTGAATGTCATAAGGTTGTTCCGTTCGGGCAATCATAACACCTAACCAGACACGGAACGTGGGTAATCGGGGGAATGGGGTACAGGCACGGAGTTTCCGCGTTGTAAGTTCTCCCACTGCTAGGGATCTTCGCCGCCGGAAATCCGATCCTGGGGACTGTGAAAAAATCAACCCCTAAAGCTTCACCGGCTGCAAGGGTTCGATGGGTTGATCTGAATGTTGATCAGATGTTTGGAAACCGCTCCCTGTGGTCACGGCTAGGGAATACTGCCGCTAACCGAGCCGTGACCAAAGGGAGCGGTTTCCAGTAATCGTTTAGCGCTAATTTTTCACAGCTCCCTGCCCCCAATTTCCGGGGTGATTGATTGGACTAGAAAATTTCGCCTGTGTAAGCGAGAGGGAAAACGAGTCTATGCAACAGGATCGGTCCGGCGCCACACACGACTTTCAGGAATCGGCAAAGCGCACTTGGCGCGCCCGTTTGGTGGGCCTCGTGGCGATTGCAATCGGCGTCGGAGGTTGGTGGTACAACTGGCATCTTGCGGCGACCGAGGGCCAATTCTATATCAAACTCTGCATCTTGGGTCCGCTGGGCTTAGCTGGAGGCATTCTGATGTTGGTTCGCCCGGAGTGGGCTGGACCCTTGCGAAGTGACAGCACGCGGGCCCACAAAATCGCGCTGATAGCTGTTCTCGGATTCATGTTCGTTGCGTCCGGAATCGACATGTATCTTCTGAAACACAATCGATCCCCACGGCGTTCAACAATTACTCGTTGGTCTCCGAGCCTCGGTACCCCTGCACTTTCGGCTATGCCAAGGATGACCTCTGTTGCGTCCGTGATGACCTCTGTTGCGCCGGAGATGAGCTTCTTAGAGCGGAAGTATCTGCTGGGATCGTTCAATCAAAAACAAAACGCCACGTGGGAGTTTGTCACCCGCGATGAAACGATCGACGACTGGAAGACGCTGCTCACGATCATCGATCGGCCGGACGCTCGCACACGCGAAGAACTGGACCGTCTCGCCGAAGGAATCATGTCGGCGTACAAATCCCACGGCGGGCGGATTCTGGCGGCAAAGACGATGCGCCAAGATTCAGGAGAAGTATTCAACTACATGGTGGCCGCCTTCGAAGAACCGGGCAAGCAGCGGTTTGAGCTGAACTTCGTCAAAGCGGCGCTCGGACCGAAGAACGCCGCCGTAGTGATCTATGGCGTCCGCATCACCGATCCGCGAGATTACCGGACCAAGGCCAAGAACTTTCTGGACCGGAGTTCGGACGAGGTCGGCCGCGCGCTGGGCAACATGGTCTTGCCGGACATCAGTAAGCTGCCGCGCAGGACGTTCTGAGCAGAAAGCTACGCCGCGGTTTCCTCGGTCGCCTCTGGATTACCCGGAGCCACGTTCACTACCAGCGCCGGCACGATCATCGGGACCTGCTTGCGATAGAGCCGGTACTTCTCTCCGTGAACGGTCAGCAGGTCGGCCTCTTCGAACCGGATCGCCACCAGGATGTAGGCAGTCGTCATGACGGCAAAGAACAGGTGAGCAACGGTCATGACGGGCGCCGACCAAAACGTCAGCAGCCACCCGACATAGAGCGGGTGCCGCACGTAGCGATAGAAGAACGGCGTTCGAAACTCCAGGTGGGTGTACCGGCGGCCAAGCATGTAGAGATAGACCTGGCGCAGTCCGAACAAGTCAAAGTGATTCAGTAGGAACGTGCTGAGAAGAACGATCAGCAGACCGGCCACATACGAAGCAAGAATGATGGCCCCGGCGATCCCGCCGTCAATTTTCCAGATGATGCCGCCGATCGGCTGCCACTGCCAGAACATGAGCAGCATAGCGACGCTTGAGAACAGCACGTAGGTACTCCGCTCTACCGGTTCCGGCACGATGCGCGTCCAGGCCCGTTTGAACCAGGGTCGCGCCATGATGCTGTGTTGCATCGCGAACAGAGCGAGTAGAGCGCCATCGATCGCCAAAGCAGTCGCGATGGAGCCCTCTGGACCCGAGTCAATCGATTTCGGCACGCCGAAATTACCGAGGAATCCAATCGCGTACAACAACGTTGCAAAGAACACGCCGTAGCACGCGATACCGTAAACAAAAGCAACGATCCGTTTCATGTCAGTTTTCTCCTTCAGAATTTGTAGAAGCTTAGTCTGGGGGCTTGGGGCCGGCGTCTAACCTAGGCACGAGTAACCCGGATATCGCCGCGTACCCGTACGTCGAGAAGTGAGCGAAACCGTGGTCACGCCCGCTTCGGTCTTCCAGTTCTGAATTTGGCTCTCCGTCGCGAGCAGACGCAGCATCCGGCGATTCTCGGCCAAGACATCGGCGCAGAATCGATGAATGCCGTTCTCTTCCGCCGCGCGCAGGATTTCACGGAGCAGGATGCGTCCCAGGCCGCGATTCTGCCAATCGTCCACTATGGCGAGGCCGAGTTCGACCAGATCGGGATCATTCGTGCAATCGTAACGGGCGACTCCGACGGGCTGGATGTCCGTTTCGGCGATCAGCGCCAAGCGGTGGCGGTAATCGACGTTCGACAGATAGTGGGCCATGGCCGGCGGCATTTCTGGAAGGGCCGTGAAGAAACGCTGATAAACCGTCTGGGGACTCGAGTGGTTGAAGATTTCGACTAGCGTATGGTCGTCTTCCGGTCGAATCGGCCGGATGTGCACGGAACTACCGTCTTTCAGGGTGAAGTCTGATTCCAGGTCTTCAACTAGCCCCATTTGAATCAAA